>NZ_WJIE01000028.1 GCF_009649845.1 Polyangium spumosum | reverse complement strand
CCGGGCCTGGTCGAGGGGCGCGAGCTCGGCGCGCGCAAGGGGTCGAGGGGGCCTCGGCGAGGAGGCCGGCGCTCGTCGAAAATCTTCCCCGGGGTCGAGGCGCCCTGACCGCGCTCGACATTTTATTTTTTACTTCCCCCGATCCCCGACCGGAGCGACCCTTCGACGAAGAGAGGTCCGCTATGGCCCCGATGGAGTCCAATTGGGAGGCGGTGGTCAATGTAGTCGCGGCGCGTACCCCCGACGCGGCACGCGTGGAATCCCGTCCGCCCGGCTGCATCGAGCTTGCCGAAGCGGGCGCCATGATCGGCGAGGCGACGAAGCATCCTGATTGGCGCCGTCGGCTGCTGCGGCGGCTCCGGGCGCTCGAAAAAGAGCACCACGTCGAGATCCTCGTCTCGCGGCGCGGTCGGGAGGGCGCCATGGTGCGGCTCGAGGGGCTTTATCTGGCCTGTCCGGTTCCGGTAGCGGCCGCGCTTGCCGTTCATGAGCTCCGCGAACGTTGCGTCGCCCTCGAGCGGCGGCTCGCGGTCGTCGAACGCGAGATCGGCGGCCCGGCGTCTACAATGCGACCGAAAACGGGCCGAAAATGACACGTTCGCGGCGTAAGGGCGAGATGGCAGAACCCAGGGCCGAGACCCCGCAAAGCCGTTACCGGCGCATCGTCCGCGAAGTCCTCGACGCTCGCGGGCGGTTCTGCGAGTGCTGCGGCGTTCCGGCGCGGCACGTTCACCATATCATCCCCTGCTCGATCTCGGGGATCGCCTCGGAGCTCGTCTTCGATCCCGCGAATCTGATCGTGATCTGCAACGATTGCCACATGCTCATGCACCCCTTGATCCGGAGGCCGTCATGGACCAAAGCAGCGAAAGGCCGCGGGATCGCGCTCAACCGTTGACGCCCGAGGAAGCCGAGCGGGCATCCGCGGAAGGCCGACCCGAACCGAACCCCGACGCGCCGAAGATGGACGCGGACGTCAAGACCCTCCGCTGGCTCCTCCGCGTCGAGAAACGCCGGCTCAAGGAAGCCGTGCGCATCGAGCGGGAGCGGCGGATCGTCTTCCCCGAAACGAGCGTGATCCTTCGCGACGTCCACCGGCTGCTCGATGCCATCGCGATCCGCGAAGGGCGCCTCTCGTCGCGCACGGCCACGGCTCCCGAGCCGGGGCGCTTCGAGGGGGGCGGGAACGGAGGCGCCAAGCCCCGGGACGAGTTTGACGATTTCCGAAACCTGCTGGAGTAGACCATGAGCGGACGCCCTACGCTGCGAACCCCCGAGGTGGAAAAGCAAATCCTCGACGCGCTCCGGCTCGGTCAACTTCACCGGCCCACGGTCTGCGCGCTCGTCGGGATCAAGCCGCGCACGCTGCGGGATTGGCGGAAGCAGGATCCCGAATTCGACGCGGCGATCCGGGCCGCGGAAGCGAAGGGCGAAGCGCGGCTCGCCTTGATCGCGACGCAAGGGGCCGCGGATGATCCTCGCTTGGCGCTCGACATTCTGCGCGCGCGGTATCCCGAAAAGTGGAACCGCAGGCATACGCGGGTCGATGGCAACGTCCACGTGGACGTCGCTCGACCCCCGACGCTTCCGAAGGAGCTCCGCGCCGCGTGGGATGCGGGGGCGAAGAGCGGGTGGAAGGATCGGAAGGCTTGTCGGGAGCTGGAAATCTATTGGGCGACGGGGGAGATCGCGAGGCCCGAGCAGATCGCAGCGCTCGAAAAGCTCTTGGCCGAGCTCAAAGCAAACCCGGAGCCGTACCTCGGGGAATAGCTCGATGGCGAAGGCTTTCGGCTACCGGGTGGGCGATTTCTCATTCAAGGAGCACGGCCGGATCGCGGCGGCCCCCTCCGAGGGCCTCGCGGCGTTCGTACCGGCCGTGACGCCCGGGTATGCGCGCCCGGATCATCTCGCCCCCCTGATCGAGCTCCTCGAGCGCGCGCGGCGCGAGCCTGTCCGCGCGGTGATCCACGCTCCGCCGCGCCACGGGAAGACGGACACGATCCTCCATGCGATTGCGTGGTACCTGCGGAAGGATCCCACCCTGCCGATCGCTTACGCCACGTACGGGATCGAGCTGGCCAACAGCAAGAGCCGCGACGCTCGGGCGATGGCGCGCGCGGCTGGCGTCGAGCTCGATGCGGGCGCGAAGGGCGTCGGCGAATGGCGCACGCGCGAGGGCGGGCGGGCCGTGTTCACGGCGCTAAATGGCTCGCTCACGGGCAAGGGGTTCCGCGTGCTCTTCGTGGACGACCCTTTCAAGAACCGGATCCAAGCCGAAAGCCCGACCTATCGCTCGCGGATCTGGGACCTCTGGCAGGGCTCGACAATCAACCGTGTCGAGCCGGGCGGGAGCGCGATCGTCCTTGCTACGCGGTGGCATCCCGAGGACCTCTCCGGACGCCTGATCTCCCAGGGTTGGCAGTATCTCCGCCTCCCTGCGCTCTCCGACGACGGGCGCGCGCTCTGGCCCGAACGATGGCCCGCGGCTGAGCTCGAAGCGCGGCGGCGCGAGGTCGGAGAGTACACGTGGGCCTCGCTCTATCAAGGCGTCCCGAGGCCTCGGGGCGGGGCCGTGTTCAACGCTGAGCCGGCCCTCTACACCTCCGCGGCCCTCGACCTGGTGCGGGAATATCGCGACGGGATCGGCGTCGATTTCGCGTATACCGCGCGGAAGCATGCGGATTACTCGTCGGCGGTGGTCATGCGCTCGCACGAACCCGAGCGCGGGCGGCGCGTTTACTACGTGCTCGAATGCCTGCGGAAGCAGGTCCTTGCGCCCGAATTCGCCGCGGAGGGCGCGCGGCTGCAACGGGCGCACGGGGGATGCAAGGCGATGGGCTACGTCACGGTTTTTGAGAAGATGATCGTCCCGTTCATGTCGGATCGCGGCTTCACGGTCGAGGCGCGCCGCGTGAAGGCGGACAAGTTCACGCGCGCGCAACCGTACGCGGCGTCCTGGAACGATGGGCGCGTGCTCCTCCCGGAAGACGTGGGCCCGGATTCGTGGGTCAATGTCTTCCTGGCGGAGCATCTTCGGTTCACGGGGCAGGACGACGACGAAGACGACCAGGTCGACGCCGGCGCGGCCGCGCATGACCTGCTCTCCTCGCCGGCGGGGCGGATCGCGGGGTCGTTCTCCGCGGCGAACAAGCGGCCGGTGAAGCTCACGAGGTACACCCGATGAATCGAGCTCCTCGCGTCCGCTACGCGCAACACGTCTTCGCGCCGCTCATGGGCTGGGATAATGACCGCGTGCGGCAGGCGCTCGAACGGCATGAAGCGGGAGACTTCCGCGAGTCGGCGGACCTCGCGGAAGCGCTCTTGACCGACGAGCGGCTCGATGGCGCTCTCCAGCAACGGATCGACGGGCTGCTCGCGTTGCCGCTCTCGTTCGAGGTCTCGACCGAGACGGGCGACAAGGAGACCGCGGAGCTCGCGCAACGGAAGGCCGCGGAGGTCTGGTGGCGCTTCTGTCCCGAGCCTGTCCTGCGTGACGTTCTCAAGTGGTTGATCATGCTCGGCGTGGCGGTCGTGCAACTGAATTGGACCGAGGAGCGGGGGCAATGGCTGCCGCTGCTCGAGGTCTGGCATCCGCGCGATCTGTGGTTCGAGGGGCACGAGGTTACCTACAAGGTCGGCACTCCGACCGCGCAGATCGCGATCGGCGCGGACCCGTACAAGTGGGCGATTTTCGCGTCGGGGAGCCAAACGCCTTGGATGAACGGCGCCGTCCGGCGGGTCGCGATGTACTACCTCGCGAAACAACAGATGTTCACGGATTGGGCCCATTACTCCGAGGTTTACGGGCATCCTACCCGGGTCGGGAAGTATCCCGCGGCCCTCGACGAGAGCGACGAGACCGCGCGGGAGCGCGATGCGTACCAGGACGCGCTGGTCAACGCGGGGAAATCGCCGGTGATCATGCTCCCGGTGGACATCGACAGCGAGGGAAAGGCGGCGGCGGGCTGGGATTACGAGCTCGTCCAGGCGGACGGCGCGAGCGCGGTCGAGGTGTTCGAGCGCGGGATCCGGTACTGCGACAGCGCGGCGGCGATGGCGATCCTCCGGCAGACGCTCACCATGGAGCCAGCGCCGATCGGCTCGCATGCGCTCGGGAAGGTGCATAACGCCGTTCGTCACGAGGGGAAACGGGCGGACACGGAAGGCCTCGCGACCACGGGGCATTTCGAGGTGTTGCGACCGTGGGCGCTGTTCAACTTCGGGGACGAACGCCTCGCCCCCTGGCCAAAGTGGGACACGAGGACGCCCGAGGAGCGGGAGGCGCAAGCCGAGGCCGAGGTGCTCGAGGCGCGGCGGCGGGCGGACGTGGCGAAAGCGGAAGCGGAAGCGCGGCGCGCCGTCGCTGAGGCGAAGCGGGCGGAAGCCATCGCGGCGGCCGAGGCGGCGAAGCTCCGGGCCGAGACGCTCGAACGTGTCGCGGGCGCGTTCGCTGCCCTCGGCGCGAGCACGCTCGCGAGCCGCGTGGATTGGGACGCGCTGGCGAAGGACGAGGGGCTTCCCCTGGCTCCGGCGGGCAAGTCTCAGCCGCGGGAGCTCGGGCGTCGCGCCTTGTCGGGAGGCGGGAAGGTTCTGCACGTCGTTGACGGCACGTATGAGCTCTTCCGCGCTCACTTCTCGCGAGGCCGGCGGCGCGTCGTCGATGGGAAGGACGTCAAGGCGACCGTGGGCATGGTGGCATCCCTCGTGACCCTGCTCGAGGCCGGCGAGGTGACGCATCTTGCCGTGGCCTTTGACAACCCGATCACGAGCTTTCGAAACAAGCTGTTCGAGGGATACAAGGACGATTCCGTCGTCCCGGCGGCCCTGCGCGCGCAGTTCGAGGACGCGGAAGCGGCGGCGCGAGCGCTGGGGATCGTGGTCTGGTCGATGGACGAGTTCGAGGCCGACGACGCGCTTGCCACGGCATGCCAGAAGTACACGCAGGATTTCGCCACGATCCGCCTCCTCTCGCCGGACAAAGACCTCGCGCAATGCCTGACGCGGCCGGGCGTCGTGCTCGTGGATCGTGCTCGTGGTCGGGAGCTCGCGGCGGATGGCGTGCGGGAGCGGTTCGGCGTCGATCCGGAGAGCATCCCCGATCTGCTCGCGCTCGTGGGCGATGCCGCCGACCAGATCCCGGGCCTCGATGGGGTGGGCATCGAGGCGGCGGCCGCGCTCCTGTCGAAATACGGCCATATTGAAGATATCCCGGAAGATGCGACAGATTGGGACGTCGAGGTGTGGGGCGCGGAGCGTGTCGCGGCGGCCCTGAAAGCCGGTCGAGAGGACGCGCTCCTGTACCGCGAGCTCGCCACGCTCGTTCGGAATGTTCCCCTCGAAGAGAACGCCGAAGAGCTCGCGTGGGGTGGGGAGAGCGAGGAATTTGGCGCATGGTGTGAGAGAATGAACGCCGACCATTTGAAGGGACGGTTACCTGTCGCCGGGTGAACCTGCGACGATTTCGTGCTCGTTGACAATTGACGCGCTGAATCAACCATCAATCCGCCAGATATGGCTGATTCCCGCCCGAAGGGTAGAGGCTCCTCATTTTGAGGAGCCCGTACCCGATGAAACGCACGTCTCGTGCCACGCTTCGCCTCGTTGATCTCTCTGGGGATCCCCCCGGGGAAGTGCTGCTCTTCCGCGCGGGCGTGAACAAATCCTACAAGGGCCTGCTCCTCTTCGATGAGGAAGCGGCGCGGCGCGTCCTCGCTGACTTCGAGGCGCACGGCGCCGAGCTGTTCTTCGATTACGACCACGCCTCCCTGTTCGGCTTCTCGAAGGGCATGGGCGAGGCGGCGGCATGGTTCCGGCCCGAGGTCCGCGAGGGCGCCTTGTGGGCCGTGGATGTCCGCTGGACCGAGGAAGCGGCCGAGAAGGTCCGGGCGCGAAAGTATCGCTACATCTCGCCCGCGGTCGATTACGAGCTCGATAGCAACCGGATCACGCGGCTGATCAACGTCGCGCTGACGAACCTGCCCGCTTCGCACGGGCTTCCGCCGCTGATGGCGGCTTCGCAGGGAGCAAAAGGCATGCTGGAAGGCGCGCTCGCGCATATCGCCTCGGCGCTCGGGCTCGATCCCGACGCGGCGAGCGAGGACGACGTGATCAAGGCGTTCGATGATCACATGGCCGAGGAAGGCGGCGACGAGGGGGACGACGCGCTCAAGGATAGCGACGCGGCGGAGGCCCTCGCGCAGATTCGCACGCTCACCGGGAAGGCGACGGCGCGCGAGGCGCTCGCGGCGGCGGCCGAGGAGCTGCAAGCGGCGCGGGCGGCGGCCGTGGAAGACGAGATCGGCGCGCTCGTCGATCGAGGCGTCGCGGCGAAGCTGATCCCCGAGGCGGGGCGCGAGGCGTTCGTCAAGCTCGGCCGAAAGGACCTCGACGCGCTGAGAGAGCTCGTCGGGACGGAGGAACCCGAGCGGGAGAAGCCGAAAGGGGATCCCCCGCCGAAAGCCGATCCCCCGAAGAAGCCCGCGGCGAAGCCCTCGCCTCCGGCGACGCGGTATCAGCAAGCGACGCTCGCGGCGCGCACGCGTCGGAATGGAGAGTTTGATCTCCAGGTGGCGAAAACGCTGCGGATCGATCCCGCTGCGATGGATGAGGCCGACGATTGAAGGAGCTGGGCCATGGTCCGTGACGTCAAGCGATACGGGATCGGCGTCTGCGTCGAGAGGCTCGCGCCCGGCATGAAGGCGGGCGCGGTCATCGAGGAAGGCAATATCGTCTGCGTGGATGCCTCGGGCTACGCGGTCGAGGCGACCGAGGCGGCGGATCTCCGGCCGGTCGGGCGCGCCTGCGAGACGAAGGACAACAGCGCGGGCCAGGACGGCGCCGAGCGGATCAACTGCGAGCCGGGGACGTTCCTGCTCCAGAATTCGAGCGGGGCCGATGCGGTGACCATGGCCGATTTCCTGAAGGACGTGTTCCTCGTGAATGGGGGGCGCGTCGCCAGAACGAGCGGCGGCGGGAAACGGTCGGTGGCGGGAAAGATGGTGGGGCTCGACGGGGGCCGCGTCGCGGTTTCCATCGGTCCGCGGTGACGCGAGGAAGGGCGTTCGATGATCATCACGCGTTCGAGCCTGCGGGCGATGTTCAAAGGCTTCCAGGTCCTCTTCAAGAGCGGGATGGGCATGGCGGAGCCGTGGGGCTCGAAGGTCGCCCGCACGCTCCCGAGCACGGGCGAGGAGGAAACCTACTCCTGGCTGACGGCGATCCCGGGGCTCCGGCATTGGGTGGGCCCGCGCGTGGTCGAAAACCTCCGCTCGCGTAGCTTCACGATCAAGAATAAGCCCTTCGAGAAAACCCTCGGGGTCGAGCGGGAGAAGATCGAAGACGACAAATACGGGATGTATGGGGATTATGCGAGCCTGCTCGGGCAGCAGGCCGCCAAGCATCCCGACGATTGCATCGCGCCGATCCTCCTCTACGGGGAGCAAACGAGCTACCTCGATCCCCTCGTCGGGCCGGTCTCCCTCGTGGTCTACGATGGCCAGCCGGTCTTTTCCGAGGTGCATCCGGTCGATCAAGACGATCCCGATTCACCCGTCCAGGCGAATTATTACCCGTCGGGGATGGCCCTCACGCCCGAGAATTACGAGATCGTCCGCGCGAACATGCGCTCGCTCGTGGACGTCAACGGGCGGCGGATCGGGATCAAGCCGGATACGCTGATCGTGAGCCCGCAGAAGGAAGGCGCGGCGAAGCGGATCGTCGAGGCCGAGACGATCGCCCGCGGCGGGGCGCAGGAAGACAACATCAATCAGGGGACGGCCGAGGTGCTCGTGATCGATGAGCTGAGCGATTCGCCCGGGGTCTGGTTCCTCGCCATGCTCAAGAATCAACTGATGCGGCCGATCATCTGGCAGGAACGGCAAAAACCGCGGTTTCAGGCGCTCATGAACGGGAGCGAGTACGCGTTCGTCAATAACCAATATCTCGCGGGGGTCGACTGCCGGGGCAATGCCGCGCCGGCTGTCTGGCAGAGCATCGCGAAGTGTCGCCCGTAGGGCCGGAGGGAAGGACGATGATCATCGTTACGTGTGTTCCGCCTCCCGGATATGACGCCTACCGCTGCGGGTGGCGCGAGGAGGAGCGGGACGGGAGGAAGGTCCGGATCGGGCTCTGCTGGAAGGCCGGTGCAACCGAGCTGCCCGACGATGCGTTGACGCGCGAGCAAATCGAAATGCTGAAGCGTGATCCCGGGAAGCGGATCACGGTGCGGGAGCTGCCGGGCGTCGAGCAAGTGCGCGCGCCGAGGTCGAAGGAGCCGATCGAGGCGAAGGGCAAGGCGTCGAAGGAGAGCGGCGAGGCGAAGGAGACGGGGGAGACGTGAGCACGTACGCCACGCTCGCGCAACTGTACGCGCTCGGCGTCAACAAGGAGGCGCTGGCTCGTGTACCCGTCGCGGATCAACTCGAAGGGCTCGAGGCGGCTTCGCGGAAGGTCGACACGTACCTCGCCGATCTCAACCCTCCGCTGGCGGTCTTCACCGGGGCGATCGTCGAAGCTACGGCGGCGCTCGCGGCCTATATGCTCATGTCCGCCTCGGGTTTTGATCCCGAGCACGACGACTCGAAGAATCTGCGGCAAAGGTACCTCGACCAGATCCACTGGCTCGAAGGGCTCGACGGGGGGAAGAAACTGCCGGGCGTCGTCGGGCAATCGGGCACGAACGGCAAGCGGCTCGGGCCGCGTGTGCGCGCGGCGGAGCTGCGGGGCTGGGAACGGGGATGGCGAGGAGGGCGGCGGGCATGAAGCTGTCACGGGTCGCGGGTCGCGGGCTGCTCGAAATGGCCAAAGGGCTTCGAGGGCTCTCGAACGGCTCGCATCAAACCGAGGTGCAAAAGACCCTCGGCAAAGAGGCCGTCGAGCTCGTGCGCGATGGCATCGAGTCCGGCCGCTCGCCCGATGGGGACGCCTGGCCCAAGCGGGCGGCGGATGGCGCGCTCGCGCTACAGCCGCTCGCGGCGCACGTCGAGTATCGTCCGCTTCCGCCGAACCCTTTCGAGTGCGCGGTCGAGGTGCGGGTGAATCACTGGACCGCGCATTTCGCGCAACGCGGGACGCTCCAACACGGGGTCATGCATAACCCCGAGCGGGCGCTCGTGCCCGATGGCCAACCCCCTCCGGGCTGGATTGCGCGCATCCGCGCGAGTGCGGGTATCGCTTTCTCCGCGGCGGTGCGGCGCGCCGTCAAGGGGGAGTAATGGGCGGCTGGGACGAAACGAGCCTCGGGCGGTTCGCCAAGGAGCTCCATGCGAAAATGAACGTTGAGGGCCTCGATCTGGCGATCGGAAAGGACGAGGGGCGCGGGCTCGCCTCGCCCGCGCGGCTGATCGTCTCGGTGCCGGAACACGAGGACCTCGAACCTCCGGCGCAGCAAGGCGGCGCGGGGAAACACGTCTGCGAGGACCGCGTGATCGAAGCGACGTTCACGATCTGGGGGAGCTCGCCCGTCGAGGCGGAAGGTGTCTACCTTCGCCTGTTGCAATCGGTGCGGGAGCTCGGGGTGAGCCGGCGTGCGCGCGGATATGGGCGCGTCCAGTGGATCGCGGGCGCCGGGCGCGCGGGTTCGGCCGGGGTCAAGGTGGTCGTTCCGATGTCGATCCGCCTCCCCGTGGTGGATGTCGATCTGCGGCATGCGCTGATTCTGAAAGCCTCGGTCGAGGGGGAGACGGCTGCGCCCGATGGCTCGAAACGTGAGGGGTTCTGATGCCGAGCGCTGAGATCACGTTCACCGAATTCGGGCCGGCGGGCGAGCCGGCATCCGCCGCGCGGGTGGTCGCCAAAGTGGGCGTCTGCTCGGCCGGGCCGAAGAATACCGTTTATGCGTTCGATGTCCCCTCCCCCGTTGCGAAGGCGCTCGGCGAGGGGCCGCTGACGGAAGCCACGGCGCAAGCGGTCCGCGTCTCAAGGCAGCGCACGCTCGCGGTTCCCATCGAGGCGAGCATTCCGGGTGTCCTCGGGCCGCTCACGCAATCGGGACCGGGGCCGGCGCTCCTGCTCGCGGGCGCTCCGACGGATACGGCGGCCGTGCGTGTGCGCATCACGAAGAGCGGGCCGCAAGGTGTCGGGCGCTTCCGCGTGTCGATTTCGGGGACGGCGGCGGGCGCGCAGGTGGTTCCCCGGTTCGGAACCGAGCTCGTGATTCCCTCGCGGAAGGCGGCCGAGGTGACTGGGACGCGGGATCTGTCGCGGCTCGCGTATGCAACACCGGCCGTCGTCCGCGGGGACAAAGACCTCGGGGCCTCGGGCCTGTACGGGGCCGGGGGCTTGCTCGATGGGAAGGGAATCGAGGCGAAGATCCACGGCGCCGAGATGACGTGTGTGCTCGAGGCGCCGAAGGACGGGGCCGCGTTGCTGGCGCAATTGGCGAACGCTTTCGGCTCGTGCGTGTTCTCGCTCGACGTGGGCGCGCGGCTCGTATGGACCTCGAAGGCCATCGGGAAGGCGGCGACGATCGAGCTCCTCGGCGGCTCCGCGCTCGGCGCGCTCGGCCTGGTGGTCGGGGTGAAGCAAGGCGAGGCGGGGGACCTCGACGGGGCGACGCTCGATTTGCAGGAAGGCACGGGCGAGGCACAAAGCATCAAGTTCGATGATCCGCCTGCTGATCCTGCGGCGGTCGTCGCGGTGCTCGGGAAGGCGAACAACGTGGCGGCGTCGCTTGTGGCTCCGGCCTCGAAGGTGCGGCTTGCGAGCAAGACGAT
Source organism: Polyangium spumosum (assembly GCF_009649845.1). Lineage (NCBI taxonomy): Bacteria > Pseudomonadati > Myxococcota > Polyangiales > Polyangiaceae > Polyangium > Polyangium spumosum. Next base: position 40,682 of record NZ_WJIE01000028.1, on the reverse strand, counting down.
CGGCGAGGCGTCGAGCCTCGCGATCCTCGGCGGAAGCGCGATCGAACTGCTCGGCCTCCCAAAGGCGACGGCGAAGGGGCGCGAGGCGGACCATAAGATCCCGGGCGTCGGCGTGACGATCCTGTTTCCCGCGGCGGCGTTCGTCAAGGACACGGAATACGCGTTCGTCTGCAACGCGCCGGGGTTCGCGATCGAGGCCGTGATCGAGGCGATCGACAAGCTCGTCCACGTGAAGGCCGATTTCCGGCTCCTGCACGTCGTCGGCGAGCTCGCCGATGCTGCGGAAACGAGGGCGCTGGCGGAGGCCCTCGACACGAAGATCGCTGAGCTCGAAGCGCTCAAGCGGCCGATCGTCGCGATCCTCGGCGCGCCGCTCGGCGAGGCGGACGAAGCGCTCGCGGAAGCCTTCGAGGGTTTCGTTTCGCGGCGCGTCTGCGTGTGCGCTCGTGGCGCGTGGCTTCGCGGGGGGACGCTGCAAGGGTCGCTCTTGCGCTCGCAATCGTGGGCGGCCGCGTACAAGGCGGCGGCGGTGCGGTTCTCGTCGGACCTCGGCAACCATGATGACGGGCCGCTGAAGGAGGTGGACGCGCTCCCGGTGGACGAGGGGCTCGCGACGGTGAAGCTCCGCGCGGCGCGGTTCACGGTCATGGATACGAGCGGGGGAAACGTGTACTTCGCTCGCGGGCTCACGATGGCGGACGAACGGAGCCGATATCGGGATCTGAACGTGGCGCGCGTCATGATCGAGGCGTATCTCGCGGCGCAGCCAGTGCTCGATAACGAGATCAATAACGATCCGCCGCTGAACGAGGACGGGGCGCTCGAAACGAATACCGCAGGCGCGATTGACCGAGCTGTAACGAATGCCCTGTCAGGTGCGCTGATGCCCGACCATGCGAGCGCGGTACGGGCGCGCGTCGTCCGCACGGACAACATCTTCGAGACGAACCTGCTCCGGGCGCGGATGACCGTCGTTCCCCGGGGGCAAATCTACGGGGTCTCGGCCGAGCTCGGGCCGGGGCTCTTGACGGACAACGAGGAGGAGGGCGGCTGACATGGGGCATACCGTGACCACTCCGCGTGGGGAATTCGCTCATGATGATCTGACGATCACGGCGGTCCTCCACAACGGCAAGCGGCACACGTTCACCACGTGCTCGTCGATTACCTACGGAAATGGCCTCTCCTCGAGCACGGTCGGCGGGACGCAACCCGGACCGAAGGCGCACGGGGGGCGGAAGGCCGAGCCGAAATGCGAGATGGAGATTTCTCGCGGGGAGGAAGACGAGCTGCGCGGGAAGCAAGGGGACGGCTGGATCTACCGGACGGTTGATCTGCAAATCGTGTATTCGCTCCCGGGCCGGCCGGACATCATCGATCGCGTGGAGACGTGGCTGCCGCTCGGGGATGAAACGTCGTCGCAGGCGGGGGATCCCTCGATGACGAAGCTCGAAGGGAATTGCCTCAAGGTCGTAAAGAACGGGATCGATCCTTTCAAGAAACCGAGGAGCTGATCGAAAATGCGCAAGCTGACGGATGAGGTGCGGGCGGAGCTGCGGCGGACGCACGGCGGGGAGCTGCGGCTGATCGAGGTCGAGGATCGCGAGGGCGCGGCGGTCGTGGTGAAGCCTCCGACGCGGAAGGCGTGGGCGGCGGCGTTTGATGGGCTCTCCAGGCCTGCCGGGCGCCCGGATGCGCTCCACAACCTGCTGATCGATTGCGTGGCCTGGCCCGATGCGGCGGAGCTCGCGAAGGTGCTCGAGGAGGTTCCGGCGCTGTCTGAACTGGCCTGGCCGATCCTGGCGGAGCTCGCCGGGGCGCCGGACGACGAGCTGGAAACGATCCCGCTCGGCAAGCTCGGTTCCGACGACTGGATCACGCTCGCGGCGGCGGGCCTGGCGGAGGCGAAGTGCGCCGAGCTCGCGGCGGAGGCGCGTGGGCCCTCGCAACGCGTCGCGCTGCGGCTGCCGACGGGCTTGTGGTTGCTGAAGTGTCCGAGCTCCTCGCAATATACGGCGGCGCGGCGGCTGACCGCGCAAGGCAAGGTCTTCGAGGGGCTCTATCGGCTTTCCCTCAACGCGATCGAATGGCCGACGAGTGAAGCCGTGGCGGCCGTCTTCGAGCGCGCGCCGGGCCTCGCGAGTGCCGTCGGCGAGGTGGTGATGGATCTGGCCGGCGCGGGGGCAAAGCTTCGCGTGGGGGGGATCTAAGCCTGCTGCGACAGGCGCGAACGGATCCGGGCCTGGTCGCGGACGGGCTCCTCGAGCTGTGCGGCGTCGATGGCGATTCCGAGCCGGCGCGCGCGGCGGCGCTCATGATTGCGGCGTTTCTTCAGTCGAACATTAAATGGAATGACCCATGACGGTCTCGGAAAAGGTCGTTCTGCGCGAGGATGTGGCGAGGCCCGCGGCGAAGGCAGCGGCGAGCGTGGAACGCCTTGCAGGCGCGCTCGGCGGGCTCGGGTCCGTGAACGTGGACGCGGGCGCGGCGGCGAAGATCGAGCGGACGGCGAAGGCGGCGAGCGCGGCGCAGGACAAGGCGACCGAGGCGGCGAAGCGAGCGGCGGCGGTCCGGGAGGCCGCGACGAAGACCGAGGGGAAGGCGCGGGAGGCGGCCGAACGCGTGGCGAATGCGACGCGCGAGGCGGAGGACAAGGCGGCGGCGACGGCGAAGAAAGCGGCGGCGCTGCGGGAGGAGGCGAACAAGGCGGCGGAAAAGGCGGAGGAGGCGGCGACGAGGGCGGCGCGGCTGCGGGAGGCCAGCGTCAAGGCAGGCAAGGCGGAGCAGCAGGCGGAGCGCGCGGCGGTGAAGGCGGCGCGGCTCCGGGCGAGCGCGGAGCGGGCCGAGGAGGCGGCGCGGAAGCGCTCGGCGTCGGCTGCGCGGGCGCAGTCGGCCGCGGAACGGCAAGCGGAACGGCTGGGCGAGAAAGCCGCAAAGCAACGGGCGGCCGCGGAGCGCGCGGAGGCGACTGCGAAGAAGAGGGCCGCCTCGGCGGCGCGTGTGCAGTCCTCGGCCGAAAGGGCGCGACGAACCACGGAGGCGGCCGCGGAAAAGCGCGCCGCAAGGGCGCATCGGCTGGCGCAACGCGAGGAGCAGCGGCGGCGGAAGGGCCTGGAGTCCAAGGTCAGCAAGACGGAGGCGCGGCTCGCCGATTCGGTTCAGCGGTTCAACCCGGCGCAGGAACGGCGCGAGGCGATGCTGGAGCGTCAGCTTCGAGAGATGCGGAAGCAAGCACGGACGGGCCTCGATGACGATGGGGGGCGAGGCGGCGAGCTCGGCGTGGGGGGCGGGCGCGCTGCTGCGGTCGCAGCGCTCGCGGCTGCGGGGGCGGCGGTAGCCTCGGGGGCGGCGCGGGCGGCGTTCGATCTGGGCTCGGCGGCTGTCGACGCGGCGGCGTTTCGCGAGGATGCGACGCGGGCGCTCGCCATCCTGCGGCGCACTCAGGGGGACGCGGACAAGGTCTTCCAAACAGCGGTTCGCACGGCGGATTTCGTCGGGCAAGGTCGACGCGAGACCATCGGGCAATTCGTCGAGCTGCTCGGGAAGGGGTTCGATACAACAATCGTCGATCGAATTGTCCGATCCGTCGCTGATCTCGGCACGGTCAACCCCGAGGCGAACGTCGACTCCATCGTCCGAGCGATGGGGAAAATCCAAGCTCAAGGCTACCTTCAGGGAGACGAGCTGAACATGCTCACCGAGGCGGGGCTCTCGGCTGACAAGGTGTACGGAAAGCTTGCCGCTAGGCTTGGGAAGAGCACCGACGAAATTCGACGAATGCAGAGCGCCGGGAAGCTGGGGGCGGCGGATACCATCGAGGCGATCCTCGCGGCGATCAACGAGCTGTCAGGCGGACGGGCGGCGGGGCTCGCGGCGCGGGCGAAGTCGCTGGAGGATATCACGGGGCTTCTCGGACGGCTCCGCGCCGTGCCCGGGAACCTGCTCATGGACCTCGACGTGACCCCGGGGATGCGGTCCTTCAAGGCATTCGTGGGGGGCGTGCGCGATAGCCTGGACCCCTCGGGGCCACGCTGGGCCAGGATCACGGGGTCCCTCGGGCGGGTGCTGAACAAGGTGTTCGGCGGGCTCTTCGCGGAGCAGGATCCAGGGAAGTTCATCGATCGCGTGGTGGCGAAGATGGAGCAGGCGGAGCCGATCATTTCGGCCGTCATTTCGGGCTTTCGGACGGGGCTCGGCGGAGCTCTGGGCGTCTTCGAGAAACTCGACGCGATGAACGCGGGGCCGCTCGGCGAGCTCTCCAAGTTCCTCGGGGTCGATGATGTCCCGTGGATCGAACGCGTGGCGAAGGGGGTCGGCTTGATCGCGGGCGTGGCAGGGGTCGCGATCGGCGTCATCGGAGTTGCGGCGGCGAAGTGGGCCTCCTTCGTCGGCTCGGCCTACGCGGCGGTGCTCGCAACATACGGATATCTCGTTACCTTCGTGGAATGGCTGGGGGGCTTATTCTCGGGCGAGGGCCTCGCGGAAGCGGGGAGCTCGGCGGGGACCGCGATCGTCGATGGCCTGGTCGGCAGTATCCGCGCCGGTGCGCTGGCGGTCGCTGCTGCGGTCAAGGCCATGGCCGGCGGGGCCATCTCCACGGCGAAGCGGACGCTCGGGATCGCAAGTCCGTCGCGCGTGTTCGAGGGGATCGGCTGGAACATGGCCGGCGGCGCCGAGGTGGGCATCACGGGCGGCGCGGGGCGCGTGGTCCGGGCCGCGGAAGCGATGGCGTTTGCGGCGACGCGGGCGGCCAACGACAACCTCGTGACCCCCTCGAAGGCGGCCGGCGTCGGCGGCTCGGGGATCGCCTCGAGCGCGGGCGCGCGGGCCGGGCGCTCGGCCCTGCACGGGGGCGAGCGGGTGGTGATGCACTTCGAGGCCGGGGCGATCCAGATCGTCGTCCAAGGCAGCGCAACGGAGCAGGACGGGGAAGCCGTTGCCCGCGGGCTCTGGGCCGAGCTCCAACGTCTCGCTGAGGAGGCGGCTTGACATGCCGATTCCCGCGCCGAGCGATAACCCGGACGTCTGGGATACCGTGACCCTCGGGCCGGGCGATCTTCCGCCGAACCCTCGGGAGGGGACGGCGACGCTCAAGGTCCAGCCGAAAGCGAAGCTCGATACCAAGCGGAAGGGCGGCGCGTCGAAGCCGACCACGACGAATGCAGCGCGCGAGCTCGCCGAGGTGACGATCACCGTGCGTTTCACCGAGGCCCTATGGCCCGACATGGAGGCGGCGATCGAGCGGCTCCAACCGGGGAGCGGGCCGCACAAGATCGGGCATCCCAAATGCCGCCTCGCGAAGATCAACGCGGTATCCATCGAGTCTTACGAGGGCCCGGATTGGGACGAGTTCCAGGTCGGGACAATCGTCTGGCATTGCAAGGAATGGGCGCCTCCGCCTCCGGCCGAGGTCGCCCCGAAGAAGCCGGACGCGGTGGAAACGCCGAGCACGGCTGTTCCCTACGAAAACAAGCCGTGGCATGAGGTCAAGCCGGGGAGCACGGTTGCTCATAAGGGCATCGGCGCGCTCTTCGCGACGGCGGCGGCGAAAGCCGTGGCGGGAGCGAACCGGCCGTGAGCCTCGTACAGATCGGCGCGCTCGAAGTGATCTCGCTGCGGCTCTCGATGCCGCTCGCGGGGGCCTGGACGGCGGAGGTCGAGGTCGACACGGGCGAGCACCTCGCGGGGGCGGTCGTCGTCGCTATGGGCGTGGAGGATGCCGCGCCGGTCGAGTTCTCGGGCACGGTGCTTGATAGCCGGGCCTTCGAGGGGCGCGCGCGGGCGTTCATCGTCGGCGGGCGCGGTGGGCTGCGGCGGGAGCTCCCTCCGCGGCAGTATCAACTGGCTCCGCCGCGGCTCGTCGTCTCGGCGATCCTGCGCGAAGCCGGCGAGGAGGCGGCCGAGCTCGAAGGGCTCGACGGGCTGCCGCTGCTCGCGCGGTGGGTTCGGGCGCGTGCTCGGGCCGCGGAAGCGCTCAACGTGATCTGTCGACGGGCGGGCGTCGTGTGGCGGGTTCGGCGGAACGGTACAATTCGCGTCGGCGTCGAGGCTTGGCCCGCGTATCCCGGGCGTCCGTTCTGCGTCTCGGAAGACGGGGCGCATGCGCGGGCGGTGTACGCGCAAGGGGCTCCGGACATCGAGCCGGGGATGCTGCTCGAGGGGCGACGCGTCGGGCGCGTGGTTCACCACGTGAACGATGCCGGGGCCTTCCGGACCGAGGTCATCTTCGATGAGGGCGGGTCATGACTGCGACGCGCGAGAAGGAGATCCTCCGGCGGATCGTGGCGCAAGCGCTCCCGGTTCCGCTGCAATACCTGGCCGCACATGATGCCACGGTCGTGGCACAAGGGACCGACGGGACGCTCGATCTGCGCCTCGATGCCGCGGACATGCCTGGTTTGTCGGGCGTCCCGATATGGCTCGGTCTGCCGGGCGTGCGGGTCGAGGTGGCGAAGGGGGCGCGCGTGAAGGTCGGTTTTTCCGACGGGGATCCGGCCAAGCCCTTCGCGGGGCTGTGGGAGACGGATGCGGCCATGATCCGGATCGTCCTCGGCGGCGGAACGAAGGCCGTTGCACGGGTCGACGATTCCACGGATTCGGGGACGCTCGTCCTCCGGACAGTCACGGAACCGGCGGCCATCTGCACGATTGAATGGAAGCCGCCCGGCTCGGCGATCGCGGTCGTCCTCGGGGCCCTCGGCGTTCAGGTCTCCGGGCCTTCGGTGGTCGAGATCCCGATCCGAGGCATCATCACAAGCGGGCTCGCCTCGCTGCTGGGATAGGCCGATGGCGATCGACTATGGCGACGATCTAAGCACGTTCGGTCCGGATGGGTCGATCGATATCGATTTCGATTCGGTCGTCGAAGGACCGCACGTCGTCCTCGAGGCCGTGGCGCGCCGGTGGCTCATGAGCTCGGGCGCGCTTCCCTGGTCGCCCGCTGAAGGCGTCAACGTCCTCCGGATGATCAACGCGGATCCCTCGCCGACAGACCTCTATCGGCTCGGCGAGCTCCTCGAAGGCGAGGCGCTGCAAGAGCCGGGCGTCGTCGGGGCCTCGGTGCGCGCGGAGCTGCGTGGCGGCGTGCTCTTCATCGTGGGGCGCCTCGAGCTCGCCGAAGGGAGCTACCTCCTCACGGTCGAGACGGGCGAGGCGCGGCGCGTCCTCTTCCGCCCGCTCGGGGAGGCTGCTTGATGGGCGCGCCGTCGCTCGCGGCGCTGCTCCGGGCTCGCCGAAAGGACGTCATCTTCGAGGACCTGCTCGAAAAGGCTCACGGGCTCGGGCTGCGCGCGCGGGGCTGGGACTCGAAGCGGATCGGGCGTGTGCTCCTCGAAATCGAGGCGCAAACGGTCGAGGCATGGGAGGCGGCGAGGATCGCAATCACGCGCGGCGGATACCTCGGCGACGACGAAAACGGGCCGTTCGGCGCGTGGCTCGATCTCGTCGCGCTCGGCTGGTTTCAAGAGCTGCGGCGCGAGGCCATCCCGACCGAGGGGCGGATGGTCCTCACGGAATTCGCCGACGACTCGCTGCACGTCATCCAACCGGGCGAGCTCGCGGCGGTCTTCGGGCCCGAGCTCGCCGAACCTCTCCGGTACGTGAACGTTGACGGCGGGACGCTGCCAAAGGGCGGAAGCCTCGCGCTCACCTTTCGCGCCGAGGCAGCCGGCGCGCGGTACAACGTCCCTCCGTCAACCATTTCGTTTCTGAATACGCCGCTCCAAGGGGTCCGCATCTCGAATCCCGCCGATCCCGCGACGGGGACATGGATCACGCGGGCCGGCGCGGACGAAGAGAGCGATCCGAGCCTCCGCGCGAAGTGCCGGGACAAGTGGGGCTCCCTCGGCGCAGGTGGAAACCTCGCGGCCGTCCGCTATCGCATCCGCAAGGCGGCCGAGCTTTTCGGGCTCTCCGTCTCGCGCTTCCGCGTCCGCGACGATAACCCGAACGGTCCGGGGAGCGTGGACGTCTACCTCGCCAATCCGGCGGGGCCGGCGTCGGCGGTCGAGGTGAAGGCCGTCCGCGGCTACCTCGCGGGGCTGAAGGCCGTGGGGACGGGGCCCCTCCGGTGCTTCGCGGCAACGCTGCTCGAGGTGCCGATCGTCGCGAGCCTGCGAAACCCGACGAATCCGCACGCGGTGGCGGAAGCGATCGGGCGGCTCGTCACCCTGCAATCGGATTATCCGCTCGGCGAGGTCCTCTACCGCGCGCGGCTGATCGAAGAGCTCGTCGATGTCGCCAGCGGGACGGTGGATGTCCGGCTCGTGTCGCCCGCGCGGGACGTCCTCCCAAAGGCAACGGACGCGATCGTCTTCCTCCCTCAATTCACCTTGCTTTGACCGAACCGAGGACGCATGGCCGACGAGTTTCGCGAGCTTCAGCGCGGCAACATTCCGGACGGGGGGCAATGGACCGACGCGGAATGGCTCCGCGGTCCGAATGCGCAAGCCTTCCTGGCTCTGCTCGGCGAGACGAAGGACGCCACGCTCGACGAGCTGCGCGCCGCGATCAAGGCGCGGTGGCCTGGGCTCGGTCCGCCCGATGCGCTGCGCTTGCAGGGGCAAGGCTTCGACGTCGAACGCTTCGAGGGGGAGACGGACGAAGCGTACCTCGCACGCCTGGAAAAGGCCTGGGAGACGCATCAAAGGGCGGGGACCGCGAGGGCCATCGAGGAAAGCCTGCGGGCCTTCGGGCTCCCGGATGTCCTCGTGGTTGAGGATTGGCAAGGGCGGTTCGCTGAGGGGTCCTGGTATTCGCGTTTCTGGGTCGTCCTCGGCCCGAATTTCGGGACGCTAGGGATCGAGCCGCTGCGAATGCCCTTCCTTCTGGGGGTGTCAACGCTCGGGAGCTCGGCGACCGTGGCACAAGTCCGGGCGATCAAGCGGCAAATCCTCAAGTGGAAGGACGCGCACGGCTACCCCGTCCACGTGATCCTTCGCTTCCGGGACGCTCCGATCCTCGGGCTCGGGCTCGAGCTCGGCTTCAAGCTCGGCGGCTCCGAAGGGAGCGGGGCGGCGTTCTGGCCGGTCGGCGCGGCGAACATGCTCGGGGAAATGACGATGCCGTTTCGGCTCGGCGGCGGTTACGACATTGATGGAGGCGGTCATGGCTTATGATTTCATGGGGTCGCTCGTCTTCCATGCCTTCGTTCGCATGCTGAACGACGGGGAGCTCGTCAATCACGAATCCCTCTACCGTCTCGGCCTGGTCCGCCTCGCGGATCGGACGGCGTACCTCCTCGATGCCATCGGCCGGGCGCGCGCGGAGCTCGCCAGCGTGGCCAACGGGACGAGGGCTACGCTCCTCGGGTCGAAGCGGCTGTCCGTGTTCACGCAATATGACGCTGAGACGAACCCTACCGGCGAGCTCGGGCCGGGTGGGCTGCTCGACGGGAAGACGTTGCTCCTCGGCGAGGACTCGGGGCCGGCCGAGCTGGTCCAATTCGCGGCGCCGATGACGCCGGCGGACATCGTGCAGCAGATCAAAGCGGGGGCACCAAAGAACAAGGACGCCGGCTTCGACGATGAATCGCGGATCGTGCTCGTCTCGAAGACGTTGGGCGCGAGCTCCTCGCTCTCGGCGAGCGGAACGGCGGCGGCGATCCTCGGGCTCCCGAGCGGGACGGCGACGGGGACGGGGGCGATCGATGATGGTGCGTCGCGGATCGGCTTCTTCGAGCATGGCGCGATCCCGACGGGAACGGTCCGCTCGGCGCTGGTCGGGCTGATCCAGGCGGTGGACAAGCTCGGGAAGGCGAAGGCCGCGCTCGCCGGGGACACGTTCACGGGGCCGGTTACGTTCGCGGGGCCGGTCACGTTCAAATCAGGAACGCAGGATACGATCTTCGCAAATGCGCCGAATGCGGACGCGGTGCTCGATGCGAGCACGGCAAACCTCTTCCTCCTGCCCATGCTGACGGGAGCACGGACCTACACGCTCGCGGCACCCTCGGGGGGCGCGAGGCGCGTCCGCGTCGTGCGGACCACGATCTCGGGCTTCGGGGCGCTGTTCCGGCGGCAGGATAGCGCGATGGTCGGGTTTCCGCCGAACGGCCAAGCATGGGCGGAGTTCACGCATTTCGACGATGGGACGGGGGCGCGGTGGCGGCCTACGGCTTGGGGTGGGAACGTGTCGCAGGTGATCTGGTAACGCGCTTATTTGTTCGAGGAGGACTTGGCCTTGCCCTTGCCCATCGCGGCAATGGTCAGGTTGAAGGCCATCGTGTGCATCGTATCGATTGCGCGCTGGGTCTCCTCGGGGGTCAACGCGTACCCTTCGAACCTGTCGCGCCCTTGGCGCTCCTCTTCGGTCAGGTGCTCCGCGGTCACGTAGAGGAGACCATCGGAGCCGAGCGCAAGCTCCGCGAACAATTCAGCGGGGTTCTCTTCGTCCTCTTTGGTGGTGGGTATGGGCTCTGGCTTGCGGCGCGGCCGGCCTTTCTTCGTGGCCATGGGTCGTCACCTCTCCTTTGAGATCAAAGCGGGGAACGGAGCTCGATGTGCGTGAGACACCCACGAACGGGGCTTGAAATGCCACCAGCTACCGCGCGCGGATCGCTCGTCTCCAGACCATAAAGCGTGATGAGGTTCTCCTCCTCGAGCCGTTCGAGGGCGCGGTTCAGGTCGGACCTGCGCACCTCGGGCAGGCGCGCGCGAACCCATACGACAGGCACGGGCTCGCGCGTGATTGCGCTGAGTCGCGTGATCGCGAAATGCACGAAAACGAGGAGCCGATCCTGGCTCGGAAAGCGTTGGATGTGCTGGGCCTCTCGGACGACCTGCTCCGCCGCGAGTAAATAGGCCGGGGAGAGTCGGAAGATGTTGTGGAGCAGAATCTCGCCGATCTGCTCGGTCGGGATCTCGCCTCTGCGATGCAGCGGCGGCGGCGGGAGGAAGCTGGCCAAGGGTGGCGGGTCGAGGCGTTCGCGGATACGTTGAAACGGACGACCGAGGAATGCCAGGAGGGCAAATACCAAATCGAGCGCTCGACGGGGCCAGGGCAAGGGCGGAGCACAACGGGGATCGTACAACGTTTCGCGCTGATCCTCGGGGGGCGCGCTCGGGCGAACGCCCGAGGCCGGCGGCGCGGCGCTCGATGCGCAGACCACGGTGGGCTCGTCGTCGTCCACTGTTTCGACCGGTTGCGCGGACATAAGACCTCCAGGCGAAAAGACGGGGCCGTCCGCTTGGCCACGATGCTTGTGACATGCGGCCCAGCGGGGTGACATTATGGAGCGCGCGGGTGTCCGTCGAATGCCGCGCCGCGAGCTCGTACGTCGGCATTGGCCAAACGGACGGCCCCCAAAGGGGCGCGTGGCGATTGCAGCGCGCGCCTTTGCGAGCCGTAGGGCTATCGTCCGAGCAAAGCGGGTGGCTCGTCGGGTCTCCCGACGTTCCTGTTTGTCACCCCCTTACTTCGGGGGATCGCTCCCGTTTTCCGGAACAAACTGTCGATTGGTGGGAGCGTGTGCTACGGTGTAAGCTTGCAGGCGCCGCGGAGCTCGAACGTCGCGGCGAAGGCGCCCGTGAGCTCGCGGCGGAGCTTGTTCGCGGTTTCGCAGTCCCCCCGCTCCTCGGCGGCCATGATGGCGCGCGCGACGTGGCGGTTCTTCGCGTTGATCTCGGGCTGCCCTGGGCTGACCGGGGGTGGCGGCGAGGCGGGGCCGGGCGCGGCGACGACCTCCGGGCAGACGAGCGGGCGATCCACCCCAAGGATGCCCCCCTGGACGCTGGGTTGCCCCGCGGCGGCCACAGTGACGATCACTGGCGAGAGCCTCGCGAGCGGCGCGGCGGAGTGCATCAAGAGGTACACGATGAGTCCGCCGAGGGCCGCGCCGCTGGTCACGTAGAGGACGGGCCTGCTCCAGCCGCCCGGGGGACGAACCGAGGGCGCGACGGGCGCGGCGAAGGAGACGGGCGCCTCTCCCTTGTCGGTCCCTCCGGGTGGCGAGGCTGGCCCTCCGTGCTCGCCCGTCCTCTCGACGAGGGGAAGGATCATGCGGCGCGTGATCCCGCGCCTTCTGAACTCCTCCGCGAGCTCGGCGAGCGTACGCTCGGTCAGGTCGTGTGCCGTGCTCTTCGGCACCCCCATCGTCTTCGCGATCTGATCGAGCGTCATGTTCTGGGCGAAGCGCGCCCAGAGAACGGCGCGGCCGCGGGGTTCGCAGAGCTCGAGGATCTCGGTCAGGTGCTTGCGGATCTCGCGCTCGTTGTACTCGTGCTCGGGGTTCGAAGGCGCGACGTCGTCCTCCGCGAGCTTCGGAGCTGCGCGGCGCTCGATGCCTCGCTCGTTCCAGTAGTCGGCCGCGACGCTCTCCGCCGTCCGCACCAAGAGGCCCTTTACGGCATCCGTGATCTCTCGCTTGGAGAGGTACTTCAGCGCCCGGCGGTAGACCTCCTGTCGCAGGTCTGGCACGTCATTCGCCGGGATGTTCTTCTTTCGTAGCTGCGCGTCGATCGCGCCTTGATGGGTCGTCAGAATGGCCAGCCGATCCCGGTCATGTGCATCCATAGTCTTGATCCTCGATCAGAAGGGAAACGCTCTCCGGTTTCAAGGACGACAACACAAGGTCCGCGGCCCGAGGAGCTGCACGTCTCCATCGAGCTCGCCCCCTTGGGCATGGCAAATCCCGGCGTGGTACGTCGGCACAGTCGCGGTCTTCGCGCCGATGGCCTGGCCCTTGGGGTTCACGTCGAACCACGTCGGCTCGATGGAGGACGCGGATACCGTGAACGTGGGCGCGGAACAACTGGCGTCGGGGTACAAGGAAACCGAGGTTTGGCAGTAGCTTTCCGTGGGCGCCCCGCACGTGCAGGGCGAACACGTGCGCTCATCCTCGAACGCTTCGAAGAAAACGTGCCGCTCGGTGTATTCCTCGGCGGGACAGTCGTGGATCCCCTGGCGCTGGACGCACTGCCGAAAGCTGCCCACCGGCGCGGGAACGCAGTGCTCATCCGCCAAACACTGGCCGAACGTGCTGCCTTCGCAGATCCGGGCGATGGTTCCCCAAGTGGGCGCGGGGGTCGGCTCGGTCGGGCCTCCGGCGCCGTCCACGGCAACGCAAAACTCGTCCGTGATCTCGAGCGGTCCGATCATGATCGATTGAACGCAAGGGAGGGACGCGCCGCAAGCGAGGCCCGCGGGGATCGCCCCATCCGCGGCGCAGGAACCGTCCCAATCCTCCGGCGGGTTCGTCGGCGTCGCGATCGTACCCTCGGGAGGCGAGGTAGGGGCCGCGTACGCGGTGATGGTCGAGGGTAGGGCGCAGAAGCCCTTGGGAGGACCGCAGGAACAAGGTCCGCAGGGCTTCGGGGGGATCTGGATGTCGTCGTGCCAGATGAATTGCTCCACGGGCGCCGTGTCGGGGCAGTCGGGCGCCGTGTCGTCGTCGGGCCCGATGTAGGCGAGCACGGGGAGGGAGAAATCCCCAGGGCGAAAGGGCGCGCAAACCCCCAGGCAGGTAAAATCACAGTCGTCCCCCCCGTCGGTACTTGGAACGTCGGCGTCCTCGTCGCCGGAATCTGCGCCCGCGTCGGCTGAAGCTCCGCCTTCGCCCGCGTCGAGTTCAATATAATAAATCTTACCCTCGCTACAGGCGACGAGGGAGGAAACCAGGGCTACAACAAACGCCCCCTTCAGCAAGGATCGTTGCCAATGAATCTTGGTCCTCATAGTTGCCTACCTCAATCAGAGAAACTTGCTGTGACAGCAACGCCTAGCGTGATGCGAAGGAGCGGTGATCGCCAGTCGGGGACCGCTCCCGAAGTCGACGTCTGCGGAGCCAATTCGAGCGCGATGCTCCGTAGTTGCATGTTGAAGTCCGCATATCCGAGTAAGGAAAACCGTTCCGATAGGGAGAGCTTGCCGTTGACTCGACCACCGAACCCAACCGAAAAGCCATCCGAGCCCGTGACCGCGCGCCCATGCCCGAGATCGATCTGAAGCTGACTCAGCGAAACGACGGCGCATCCATCCACATACTTCAAGGCAAGGCAGGGCATGGCCGAACCCGTCCAGATCGTGGCCCGGCCGGGAATCTCCGTCTCGCCGATCCCGGATGCGGGCGTGATGAGCCCCCGGGCCTCGACGAATGCGGCGAACCGGCGCCAGCGAACCCCGAGGAACGCGTTCCCGCCGACTGCCACGCTCGGCAAGCCGTACGGGGACACCGCGGCTCCGAGCCCTGCCTCGATAAGAACGGGTGATCCCTCCGCGTTCGGTGTCGAGCTCTCCAAGGACGCCGGCATGCGTGGGGCCAGGAACGCGAGCGACTCGGGCAGGCGAAGGGCGAAGGGGCGGAGCTCGGGCCGCTGGACCTCGATCTCGGGTGGCGCGGCGAGGTGGGCCGGCGGGTCCTCGCGTCCCCACGCGCCCGGTCCGAGGCGCGCTCGGACGAGGGCGGCGATGTCGTACGCGAGCTCGCGGCACGTCCCCTGCGTGTCCGTCTTGCCGTGCCACGCCTCCACGCCGCCTTCGGTATCCGGTCCCCAAAGCTCCGCCTCGAAGGCCCTCCCGACGCGGCGGACCTCGACCCTCACCACCGGCGAGACGTCGGTCCTGACAACCATGTACCCGAATTCGCCCGCGAGCATGAAGGCGAGCTCCTCGGCATCGGGGCAATCCTCGGGCGACGTCGGCGGCGCGTACTCCAGGCGGAACGCGATCTTCGGCTTCGCCGCGAGGGCGGGCGGCGCGAGGGTGAGCCCGCAGAGCACGGCGGCGAGACTGGCGAGACGGCGAGGCATGTCGGAACGACTCGAAGCTACGCTCCGTTCGCGCCGGGATGCAAGCCCCGTTTGCCCGGGAGCGCCGTCTGCCGGTTATTGAAGGCGGTTTCCGACGTTCGGACCGTTGGCGAGTTCGTCTACGACAACACGAGCGGGCACACGAGCCAGGGCCCTGGATGGCGGGCCCACTGCGGCGGACGGTACGCACAGGATCCGAGCGGATGATATGTCAGAAATTGTCCTATCTCCGCGTCGTTTCCGCGTGCAAAGTGCGCCTGGCAGTAGGTACCTTCCTCCACGGCACCATGCTGCGAGCACGCTCCCCTTCCACGATCCCCCCTACCGAAGTCGACGCGTCCCCCGCCTCGGCGCAGGACGCCCCCGGGAGCGAGACGGATGCTCGGCGAGGCGGACGTGGGGGGGCAGGTTCGTCGGCGGGGAGTGGCCCGACAACCGCTTCGAGGGCTCGGTTCTGGGATGAACTGCCACGAAAGCAGCAGGATGCGATCGTCGACGCGCTCCTCGCGCTTGTCGAGGCAGACCTCGTGCGATACCCTCCGCGGTCATGACGGTCCGAGCTGCAATCTACGCGCGTCGCTCGACGGACGAGCATCAAGTCGAGAGCCTCGACACCCAACTCGACAACGCGAGGCGCTACGCCCTGAAGCGCGGGTACTCGCTCGACATGGCGCACGAATTCACCGACACGGCGAGCCGCGCGGAGTTCGCTCCCCACCGGCGGCGAGGGTTCGCGGCGCTGCGGGATGCCGCGCTCGCGGGTCAGTTCGACGTCGTCATCGTTCGCGACGATTCCCGGCTCGGCGGCGACATGCTCCGCGTGGCCACGTTCGCGCAAGAGCTGACGGATGCCGGGGTCAAGATCCTCTTCTACTCGACCGGCGACGAGATGGTCCTCGACAACGAGATGACGCGGCTCGTCGCGGTCATGCGTGGGTTTGCCTCGGAGAGCGAACGGCGGCGCATCGCGAGCCGCACGCGGGAGAGCGTCGAGCGCAAGGCCCGGCGGGGCCTCGTGGCGGGCGGCGCGGTGTACGGCTACCGGAACGTTCCGGCGGCGGACGGGGCGGGGCGCGTGCGAGAGGTCGATCCCGAGCAAGCGGCGATCGTGCGGGAAATCTTCGAACGTTACGCGGACGGCGAAGGTCTGCGAACCGTGGCGAAGGATCTGACGGAGCGCGGGATCACGCCTCCTCGGGTGCGCAAGGATGGGCTCGGGGCCTGGGCGCCTGCTGCAATCCACGCGATGCTGCGGCGCCCGCTCTACGTCGGGCGCATCGAGTGGGGGCACACGCACAAGACGTACAAGGCCGGGACGAAGGTCCGGACGAAGACGCACGCTCACGAGGTGGTCGTCGTCGATGCTCCGCACCTTCGGATCGTGCCTGAAGAGCTCTGGCAAGCCGTCCAGGCGCGGATCGAGCGGAACGAGCGGCACTCGACGGACGGCGGAAGGCCGACGAGCTACCTACTCTCGGGGATCCTGCGCTGCGGGGAGTGCGGGGGTCCGCTCTCGGTCGTCAACGGCAAGAAGGGGTACGATCCGATCAAGGTCTACACGTGCTGCCGTCGTCGCGATCGGGGCGGGCAGGTCTGCGCGTCGACCTTGCGGCGCCAGGTCGAGACGGTCGACACGGCTGTGCTCGCGTGGGTCTCGCGGGAGGTCATGACGGAGGAGCTCCTCGGTCGGTTACTCGCGGCGCTTCGGGGACGGCTCGAGGCTCGGGCGAAGTCGCAGGGCGACGAGGTCGAGGCTTTGGAGCGCCAAGCGGCGAAGCTGCGCGCCGAGGTAGACAGGTTCGCGGAGCTCGCGCTCGAAGCGCCGGCAGAGGCGCGGGGCGTCTTCTTCGCGAAGGTGGGCGAGCGTCAGAAGGAGTTGACGGCGCTCGAAGCGCGGCTCCGGACGGCCAAGACGGTTCCTGCCGCGATGGACCTCGAGGTCCGTCGGCTCGAGGTCGACGCCCGGCGGCGGCTGGAAGAGCTGCGGGAGGCGATCGGGCGGAACCCGGTCGAAGCGCGGCGGTTCATCCAGAAGCTCTTCCCGAACGGTCTGACCGCCACGCCGCTCCCGACGCCCGGAGAGCGTCGGATGCGGCTGGTCGGTGTGTCGGCCCCTGGCAGACTGTTCGGTATCGAACTTGGCAACTCAGCGTCCCCAGCGGGATTCGAAACATTAAGACATCCACAAAACGCCGCGTTTTCGCTCGATCTGGCCCGCGTCGCCTCCGCGCGGATGGGCTTCGCTGCGTGACGGTCTGCCTAACGCAGGGCCGGACACGCAACACAGATCACAGTTCCTAGGCCCGCGCTCCTCGCGTCCCCTGCACGGCTCCCCCTCACGACCACGCGCAGCAAACGTGCCCGGACGAACCCACCGTGGTAAGCTCCGGAGGCATGACGCCCTACGGCCCCCCTCCCAACCCGCCGCTCGTCGGAACATGCCTTGGGTGTCGCCACCCTGTTTACGGCGCGTACGTCGCCTTTCCCGCCGGACCGATGCACCCGGCCTGCGCGCAGGCAGGCCCCGCGCCCCCGCCGCCGCAGAAGTCCACCCCCATCCCGTGGGCCCTGGTCCTCGCGGGCGGCTTCATCTGGCTTGGCTCGTGTGTGCTCGTCGTGGTGGGAGGAGCTTCCAGCAAGGGCAAGACCGAGCCGGCCGCGACCGAAGTTTCGACTACCACAACGAGCCCCGCGCGCGACGCGCGCACGCTTTGCGACAAGCTCCGGACGGCCCACGGCGCGGGAACGTGCATTCAGACGGCCAACGGGTTTGGCCTGTCCGTCGACAATACCGTCATGGTCCCGCAGTGCCGCACGGAAGAGGAATACCGCGCCGTCGAGCCGCGAAAGAAAGAGAAGGAGCTCGTCTTCGTGGGTTCGGAGCGTTCGTGGTGCTTCGTGGTGATGATGAACCTCGGCGGGCAAGCCGTGCCGGAGCCCCTCGTCGCGAAGACGCGGAAGGCCGTGGCGGAGTTCTGAAGCCCGTGGGGTAGGGGAGGGGAGCGCGCGCAGACAGCGCCCCGGACGAACCTCTCGACCGCAACCCACCTCGGGACTTCTCGCGTTTCCCCCGCGGGAAGGTGGCCCCGGCAAACGGCGCTTGCATCCCCGCGAAGACCGAGCGTAGCTTCGTCCCAGCGTCATGCCGCGCCGCCTCGCCAGCCTCGCCGCCGTGTTTTGCGGGCTCACGCTCGCGCCGCCTGCCCTCGCGGCGAAACCGAAGATCGCCTTTCGCCTGGAGTACGCGCCGACGCCGCCCGAGGGGTGCCCCGACGCCGAGGAGCTCGCGCTTCTCCTCGCGGGCGAATTCGGATACTTGGTTGTCCGGACCGACGTCTCGCCCGTCGTCCGGATCGAGGTCCAACGCGTCGGGAAGGGCTTCGAGGCGGAGATTTGGGGACCCGATCCCGCCGAGGGGGTCGAGCCCTGGCATGGCCGAACGGATCCGCAAGGGACTTGCCGCGAGCTCGCCTACGATGTGGCGGCCCTCGTCGAGGCGCGGCTCGGTGCGCGCGCGTGGAGCAGCGAGGCCCCGCCGCCGCACCTCGCGGCGCCGCCCGAGATCGAGGTCAAGCCGCCCGAGCTTCACACCTTCGCCTTTCGCCCGCCCGAGTCCCTAGCGGCCCTCGTCCCACGAGCGCCAGCGTCCGTCACAAGCTCGACGCCCAACGGGGAGGAACCACCCTTCGAGGTAGAAGCCGCCGCCGGCCCGGCTGTGTCGCTCTATGGCTTGCCCGGCGTCGCAGTGGGAGGAAGCGGCTTGCTTGGCGTACGATGGCCGTTTTTCGCCGCCTTCGCGGAGGTCCGCGGCTTGATCACCCCAGCGTCCGGCATCGGAGATAGGGACTTGCCAGGCCGGACCGTGGCTTGGACAGGATCCGTGCTCCCTTGCCTTGCGTTGAAGCACGTCGACGCGTGCGGCGTAGTCAGCTTCAGCCAGCTTCAATTCGACCTGGGTCCGGCCTACGACGTGACGGCCTCGGATGCCTTCTCGGTAGGTTTCGGGGGTCGGATAGACGGCCGGATCCGGCTCTCCGAACGCTTCAGGTTGCACGGCTACGTGGACGTGAACATGCAGCTTCGAAGCATCGCTGTAGCGCTCGACCCGTCGCAAACCACAGGAGAAACCACCTTCTGGCGATCACCGGTCCTCCGCATTGCTATTGGCGTCAATGTGTCCGCGAACCTCATGGAGTAATCATATAATGAGGAGCCTCACTGTTCTACCCTGGAAACACTTTCTCGCCGCCACCTTCATCACCGTTTTGACAGCCGGCTTCATCGGTTGCAGCGAAGGCATGGTCATCGTTCGCCCCATCGACGACGGCGAAGGCGGAGGCGCGCCCGACGCAGGCGCAGACGCAGATTCCGGTGACGAGGACGCCGACGTTCCAAGTATCATCCCGGGGGACGACTGCAATTTCGAGTGTTTGGGAGACTGCGCGCCGTTCCGACCCGCCGGGTTTACCTTCCCATTTCTCGCGTGGATCGGCCCGAACGACGGCACCGCGCCCGCCTGCCCGGACGCCGCGCCCGTCGAGCAGTACACCTGGTACGCCGATCTCGTGATCCCCCCGAAGCCGTGCGGCCCGTGTTCGTGCCGCCCGTCGACGGGAGCATGCACCTTGCCCTCGACCATCACCGCGCACGCGGCCCCGTGCACGCCTCCCGAGGGGACGATTGCGACGCCGACCAACCCCCCGGCCGGTTGGGACGGCGCTTGTACCGCCGAGGGAGCCATCCCCGCGGACCTTTCCTGCGGGCCCGGCGTACCGTGCGTGCAGTCCGTCACCTTCGGCCCCCTTGGCGTCGAGGACGAGACGTGCATGGCTGTCGACGCCTCGAACAGCACGACCGTACCGCCCCCCGTGCCCTCTTTTTCCCAGCTCGCGCGGATCTGTGAGGGGAGCGCGTTCGGCGCGTGCGAATCCGACGAGCATTGTATTCCCGCCGAACAGGACGGCTTCCGCCACTGCGTCGAGCGTCTCGGGATCCACGCGTGCCCGGCCGAGGATTACATCGACCGCGTCATCGTTTACGAGGCATTCGAGGACCATCGCACGTGCTCCCCTTGCACGTGCGGCGCGCCCGAGGGGAGCTCATGTTCCGCGTGGATCACCCTCTACGAGGACGCCGCGTGCTCAGCCGACACGTTCAAGGCGTCCGCCTCTTCGACCAAGCCGACCTGCCTCGATATCAATCCAGAAGGCCAGGGAATCGCAGCGAAGGCAGCGACGGCCCCGACCTACCATGCCGGCGTTTGCGAGGCTTCCGGGGGCGAGCTTTCGGGCGACGTCGCCCTCGTCGGCCCCCGGACCTTGTGTTGCCGCCCGTGACCCCGCACCGCGTTTGCCGAAGGAACGAGGAACCGCAGCATGGATGCACGTGACCAGGACCCGCTCGCCCTTCTGACGAACCACCAGGACGCCATCGACGCCTGCCTGCGAAGGCAACACGTCCCGGCCGTCGACGTGCCGGACTTGCGGCAAGAGGTGTACCGGCAGGCGATCAAGTACCTCGAAACCCACGAGGTCCGGGCCATGAGCACGTTCCTTCAGCGAATCGCCGAAAGGGTAGCGGCCGACTATTGGAAGAAGCGCGCCGTCCACGAGCGCGCGGCGCCTCGCCTCGCCGAGGAGGATCTCGCCGACTCGAACCCGGAGCACGAGTGCAACGACGCGGAGATCAAGCGACACCTCGAAGACATCCTCGAGAGCCTCGAGACGCACGACCCGCGCGGCCGCGCCATCTTGCGGGCTTGGTTCGTCGACGACCTGACGACCAAGGAGATCGCGGCGGAGTTCAAGTTGCCGATGAGCACGGCGCATCACTTGCTCACGAAGGCCGTGGCGACGCTCGCCGAGGAGTTCAGGAAGCGCGGGATCACGAGCCGCACGATCCTCCCGCTCATCGACGAGAGCCACATGCACGACGGCGCCGCGGAGGCGGGCGGAACGACGGACAAGCCGGAGGCGCCGGTCACCTTCACGGCCCCCGTCCCGCCCCCTGCGCCGCAGCCTGGCGGGCGAGCTCGGCGCGTGCTTTCGATGCTCGCCAGCGCCGCCGCCGGGGGGCTTGTCGTCTTCCTTCTCATGCGCAGCCCCCAAGCCGTCGCGCGACTCTCGCCCATCTTCGTCACCGTCGCGACCTCGGGGGAGCCGGGCGCCCCGGGCGGGATCCTCGAGCACGACCGCGCGGTTGTTTGCCCCGAAGTTGCGCCAGCCCCCGCGCCCGCTCCGCCCTCACGTGGCGGAGCCCCTCCGGAGGCGGACATCAACGCGAAGAACCGCCACCTCGCGCGGATCATCAAGGCGGCCGAGGCCCGGGGGGACTGCGAAACTGCGAACAAGCTCCGCCGCGAGCTCACGGGCGCCTTTGCCGCCGCGTTTGCGACGCACGGCCCCTGTAAGCCTACACCGTAGCCTCTTTCTCCACACGTCCGACCGCGTGCGGTTTTTTTTGGAAAACCGCAGCCATCCTCCGACTATACGCACGAGAGACCAAGAGGAGCAGGAGCCGACCCGTCGCCCAGGTCGACGCGCGGCCCCCTTCGCTTGTCGTGTATCCCCGTGCAGCTCGCAATGGGACGTTGTGCATTCGCACCACGACCGGCCCGAGCGGACGGTGTCTTTTCGCCTGGAGGATCTCATGTCCGCGCAGCCGATCAATCCAATGGACGAGGACGATCCCACCGTGGTTTGCGCGTCGAGCGTCGCGCCGCCGGCCTCGGGGGTGCGTTCGAGCGCGCCGCCCGAGGAGAAGCGCGACACTTGGCTCGATCCGCAGTGCGCTCCGCCGGTCCCTTGGCCGCGCCGCGCCCTCGATTTCGTGTTCGCCATCCTGGCATTCATCGCCGGAGCGCCTCGCCGCGCCCGCGAGCGCCTCGCCGCGCGCCTCAATCCACCGCCCTTGGCGAGCGTCCTTCCGCCGCCGCCGTTCCATCGCAAAGGCGAACTCTCCCACGAGCAGATCGGGGAGATCCTTCTCCACAACCTCTTTCGACTGTCGCCCGCGTATCTCGACGCGGCGGAGCATGTCCTCTACACAGCCCGGCTCGTCCAGCGTCTTCCCAGTCATGAACGCGTCCTCGCGGTCGTCCATTTCGCAGTCACGCGCCTCTGCGCAACCGCGCGCGACCCCGTGCCGATCGCGTGGGTTCGCGCGCGCATCCCCGAGGTACGCCGGTCCGACCTGAATCGCGCCCTCGAGCAGCTCGAGGAGCAACAAGCGATTGCGCTCTATTGCTTGGAGACCAACGACCCGCGCGAGGTTTCGCTCGGGATCTCGAATCCCGTCCGCGGCTGTCTCACGCACATCGAGCTTCGCCGCCCGCTCTGAACAAGCGCGGCACGAGAGGTGGTACCATGGCAAAGACGCAAATTCAGCAAGACGACGCGGCGCCCTTGACGTTCCCCGAGGAGAAGGAGCCGGAGGAGTTGTTCACCGAGCTCGCCCTTGGCTCCGATGGCCTTCTCTACGTGAACGCGGAGCACCTGACCGCCGAGGAGCGCGAGGGTCGCCGCATGTTCCAGGGGTACGCAATGACCCCCGCCGAGGCTCAGCGCGCCGCCTCCGCGATGCACAAGATCGCCTTCAACATCACAGCGGAAGTCCGTCTCGCGAACCCGAAGAGCAAGCGAAAGCGTTGACCACGATCCGCCCGGCGGTACCTCGCCTCGAGGACTGATCCATGCCGCGTCGAAAAGCCGTCCAGCCGCTTCTCAGGCCCCTTGGCGACCGCATCCGGGAACTGCGCCTCAACCGGAAGATGTCGTTGGCCAAGCTCGCCGACACGAGCGGCGTGAGCAAGGGATCCTTGTCCAGCATCGAAAATGGGCGCATCAACCTCACGGTCGAAACCTGCGTGAAGATCGCCGTAGGCCTCGGGGTCCGGGTGCAGGACGTGATTCCCAGCGGGTTGGAGGCCCTATTGTCGAGGGGTCGAGAAAGCGACCCGGGAAGCCATGTCAAGCGCGCAGGATGATGTGGCAAAGCGCGACTTCGTTTGTGCGACGGATGGGCGCGTCTACGTGCGTGGCAGCCCGAAGCGGGGTCGACGTTGGTTCATGGGGTTTGCCATTACGTGGCGAGAACTCGCGCGGCTCGGGCATTGGCCTTTACTGGCGTGGGCAGTCACCGGGGAGATTGCGATCGGCAGTGATGGGCGTATTTACGTCTTTTGGAGCATGCTGCCCCGGTCCGAACAGGGAAGAGATCTGTTCCTCGGGTACGAGTTGACGCATACGGACGAGTTCCACCAGACGGTTCGCAGAATGGCGTCTGAAGTCCAGTGGAGCACGAGCCGCGTGAGCAAGTGCTGGCCGAAAAGAGAACCTTCACGGGCTAAGCGCCCGAACTCGTCCTGCGAGACTACCAAATCACCTGCGAAACGCTCCCGCCCCAAGCCGTAGGCCGCCACCGCGCCCCCGTCCCATCATCGAAATGCGTGAACTCCGCCCACGCTTGGCCGTTCGGCGGAAACCCGACCATCGCGCTATCCTGCCGCCGGAACAGCGCCCCGAAGCCCGAGATCGCAGTACGCACGACGCGGACGCGCCTCGCGCCCCCCGAGGGTTCCGCGAGCGTGTAGGTCCGTGCTCCCGTAAGCATGGGCAGGAGGAAGACGTTTGCCGTGCTCGCATCGAGCACCGCGTCCGCATTCGGCGCATTCGCGAAGATCGTATCCTGCGTTCCTGATTTGAACGTGACCGGCCCCGCGAACGTAACCGGCCCTGTGAACGTGTCCCCCGCGAGCGCCGCCTTCGTCTTCCCGAGCTTGTCCACCGCTTGGATCAGGCCGACGAGGGCCGAGCGGACGTTTCCCGTCGGGATCGCGCCATGCTCGAAGAAGCCGACCCGCGACGCTCCATCATCGATCGCCCCCGTCCCCGTCGCCGTTCCGCTCGGGAGGCCGAGGATCGCCGCCGCCGTCCCGCTCGCCGAGAGCGAGGAGCTCGCGCCCAACGTCTTCGACATGAGCACGAGCCGGGATTCATCATCGAGCCCGGCGTCCTTGTTCTTGGGCGCGCCCGCCTTGATCTGCTGCACGATGTCCGCAGGCGTCATCGGCGCCGCGAGTTGGACCAGCTCCGCCGGCCCCGAGTCCTCGCCGAGGAGCAGGGTCTTCCCGTCGAGCAGCCCCCCCGGCCCAAGCTCGCCGGTAGGGTTCGTCTCGGCGTCATATTGCGTGAACACGGACAGCCGCTTCGAGCCGAGGAGCGTTGCCCGCGTCCCGTTCGCCACGCTGGCGAGCTCCGCGCGCGCTCGACCGATGGCATCGAGTAGGTACGCCGTCCGATCCGCGAGGCGGACCAGACCGAGACGGTAGAGGGATTCGTGATTGACGAGCTCCCCGTCGTTCAGCATGCGAACGAAGGCATGGAAGACGAGGGAACCCATGAAATCATAAGCCATGACCGCCTCCATCGATGTCGTAACCGCCGCCGAGCCGGAAGGGCATCGTCATTTCCCCGAGCATGTTCGCCGCGCCGATCGGCCAGAACGCCGCCCCGCTCCCTTCGGAGCCGCCGAGCTTGAAGCCGAGCTCGAGCCCGAGCCCGAGGATCGGAGCGTCCCGGAAGCGAAGGATCATGTGGACGGGGAAGCCGTGCGCGTCCTTCCACTTGAGGACTTGCCGCTTGATGGCCCGCACTTGTGCCACCGTCGCCGAGCTCCCGAGCGTTGGTTCCCCCAGAAGGAAGGGCATTCGCAGCGGCTCGATCCCGAGCGTCCCGAAATCCGGGCCGAGGACGACCCAGAACCGCGAATACCAGGACCCCTCCGCGAACCGCCCTTGCCAATCCTCGATCACGAGCACATCCGGGAGCCCGAAGGCCCGAAGGCTTTCCTCGATGGCCCCCGAGGTCCCCGCGCCTCGATGCGTCTCCCAAGCCCGTTCCAGCCGAGCCAGGTAGGCTTCGTCCGTCTCGCCCTCGAAGCGTTCGACGTCGAAGCCCTGCCCCTGCAAGCGCAGCGCATCGGGCGGACCGAGCCCAGGCCAGCGCGCTTTGATCGCCGCGCGGAGCTCGTCCAGCGTGGCGTCCTTCGTCTCGCCGAGCAGAGCGAGGAAGGCTTGCGCGTTCGGGCCGCGGAGCCATTCCGCGTCGGTCCATTGTCCACCGTCGGGGATATTGCCGTGCTGTAGCTCTCGAAACTCGTCGGCCATGCGCCCTCGGATCTTCAAAGCAGGATGAGTTGAGGGACGAAGACGATTGCGTCCGTCGCCTTCGGAAGGACGTCCCGCGCGGGCGACACGAGCCGCACATCCACCGTCCCGCTGGCGACATCGACGAGCTCTTCGATCAGCCGCGCGCGGTAGAGGGCCTCGCCGAGAGGGTAATCCGATTGCAGGGCGACGAGCCGCCCGATCGCCTCCGCCACCGCGTGCGGATTCGTCGGGTTTCGCAGGCCCGCGACGATCGGCACCTCGAGCAGCGTTGCCGCGAAGCACCGAAGCGGCCCCGTCCCCACGGCCTTCAGGCCCGCGAGGTAGCCCCGAACCGCCTTCACCTCGGCCGCCGACGCCGGCCCGGCCGGATTCGCGAGATAGACGTCCACGCTCCCGGGCCCGTTCGGGTTATCGTCACGAACCCGGAACCGCGAGACCGAGAGCCCGAAGAGCTCGGCCGCCTTGCGAATGCGATAGCGGACGGCCGCGAGGTTTCCACCTGCGCCGAGGGAGCCCCACTTATCCCGGCACTTGGCGCGGAGGCTCGGATCGCTCTCTTCGTCCGCGCCGGCCCGCGTGATCCATGTCCCCGTCGCGGGATCGGCCGGATTGGCGATCCTCACGCCCTGGAGCGGCGTATTCAGAAACGAAATGGTCGACGGAGGAACGTTGTACCTCGCGCCGGGCGCCTCGGCCCGAAAGGTGAGCGCGAGACTTCCGCCCTTTGGTAGCGTCCCGCCGTCAACGTTCACGTACCGGAGAGGATCGGCGAGCTCGGGCCCGAACACCGCCGCGAGCTCGCCCGGTTGGATGACGTGCAGCGAGTCGTCGGCAAACTCCGTGAGGACCATCCGCCCCTCGGTCGGAATGGCCTCGCGCCGCAGCTCTTGGAACCAGCCGAGCGCGACGAGATCGAGCCACGCGCCGAAGGGCCCGCTTTCATCGTCGCCGAGGTATCCGCCGCGCGTGATTGCGATCCTCGCCGCCTCCCACGCCTCGACCGTTTGCGCCTCGATTTCGAGGAGCACGCGCCCGATCCTCTTCGAGTCCCAGCCGCGCGCCCGCAGCCCGAGCCCGTGGGCCTTTTCGAGCAGGTCCTCGAAGATGACGTCCTTTCGGCGAGCCCGAAGCAGCGCCGCGAGCGACGGCGCGCCCATCACGCAGCCTCCCCGAGCGGGCGGAACAACACGCGCCGCGCCTCGCCCGTCTCGACCGTGAGGAGGTAGCTTCCTTCGGCGAGCTCGAGGCGCCCCACGATGAAGAGCACGCCGCCCCGCAGCTCCGCGCGCACGGAGGCCCCGACGACGCCCGGCTCTTGCAGCGCCTCACCTTCGAGGAGCTCGCCGAGGCGATAGAGATCCGTCGGCGAGGGATCCGCGTTGATCATGCGGAGGACGTTGACGCCCTCGGCGGGCGACCAGGGCAACGCACCCGAGCTCATGAGCCACCGGCGCGCTACGGCCTCGAGGACGACGCGCGGTCCTTCGACGACCGAATCGAAATCGATATCGATCGACCCATCCGGGCCAAAGGTGCTTAGATCGTCGCCGTAATCGATCGCCATCGGCCTATCCCAGCAGCGAGGCGAGCCCGCTTGTGATGATGCCCCGGATCGGGATCTCGACCACCGAAGGCACGGAGACCTGGACGCCGAGGGCCCCGAGGACGATCGCCACCGCCGAGCCGGGCGGCTTCCATTCGATCGTGCAAAGGGCCGCCGGTTCCGTGACCGTCCGGAGGACGAGCGTCCCCGAATCCGTGGAATCGTCGACCCGAGCAACGGCCTTCGTCCCGCCACCGAGGACGATCCGGATCATGGCCGCATCCGTCTCCCACAGCCCCGCGAAGGGCTTGGCCGGATCCCCTTCGGAAAACCCGACCTTCACGCGCGCGCCCTTCGCCACCTCGACCCGCACGCCCGGCAGACCGAGCCATATCGGGACGCCCGATAAACCGGGCATGTCCGCGGCATCGAGGCGCAGATCGAGCGTCCCGTCGGTCCCTTGCGCCACGACCGTGGCATCATGCGCGGCCAGGTATTGCAGCGGAACCGGGAGCGCTTGCGCCACGATCCGCCGGAGGATCTCCTTCTCGCGCGCCGCAGTCATGAGCCGCCCTCGTCGAAGATGACCTCGGTCCGGAAGGCGCCAGCATCGTTCACGTGGTGAACGACGCGCCCGACGCGCCGCCCCTCGAGCAGCATGCCCGGCTCGATGTCGGGCGCCTCTTGCGCATACATCGCCCGCGCGTGCGCCCCGTCTTCCGAGACGCAGAACGGCCGCCCGGGATACGCGGGCCAAGTCTCGACGCCGACGCGGATTGTACCGTTCCGCCGAACCCGCCACGAGACGCCCGCACGTCGACAAACCACGTTGAGGGAGTCCCCGGCCCGAGCACGCGCCCTAACCCACCGCGCGAGCAGCGGCAGCCCGTCGAGCCCTTCGAGCTCGGCCGCCTCCTCGCCGGCCTCGCGAAGGATCGCCGAGACGACGAGGCGAGGCGGAGCCAGTTGATACTGCCGCGGAGGGAGCTCGCGCCGCAGGCCTCCACGCCCGCCGACGATGAAGGCCCGCGCGCGCCCTTCGAACGCCCGGCTTTCGAGCACCGCCCCCGAGAACTCGACCGGCGCGGCATCTTCCACGCCCATAGCGACCACGACCGAGCCCGCGAGAGGCTCGCCCGTGTCGACCTCGACCTCCGCCGTCCAGGCTCCCGCGAGCGGCATCGAGAGCCGGAGCGAGATCACTTCGAGCGCGCCGATCTGAACGAGGCTCACGGCCGGTTCGCTCCCGCCACGGCTTTCGCCGCCGCCGTCGCGAAGAGCGCGCCGATGCCCTTATGAGCAACCGTGCTCCCCGGCTTCACCTCATGCCACGGCTTGTTTTCGTACGGAACAGCCGTGCTCGGCGTTTCTACCGCGTCCGGCTTCTTCGCAGCGACCTCGGCCGGAGGCGGAGGCGCCCATTCCTTGCAATGCCAGACGATTGTCCCGACTTGGAACTCGTCCCAATCCGGGCCCTCG
Source organism: Polyangium spumosum (assembly GCF_009649845.1). Classification (NCBI taxonomy): domain Bacteria; kingdom Pseudomonadati; phylum Myxococcota; order Polyangiales; family Polyangiaceae; genus Polyangium; species Polyangium spumosum. The sequence goes on along the minus strand of NZ_WJIE01000028.1, from coordinate 12,748 downwards.
TAAGACTCGATGGAAACCGCGTTGATCTTCGCAAGGCGGCATTTGGGATGCCCGATCTTGTGCGGCCCGCTCCCCGGTTGGAGCCGCTCGATCGCCGCCTCCATGTCGTGCCATAGGGCCTCGGTGAAACGCACGGTGATCGTCACCTCGGCGAGCTCGCGCGCTGCATTTGTGGTGGTCGGCTTCGACGCGCCGCCCTTCCGCTTCGTATCGAGCTTCGCCTTTGGCTGTACCTTGAGCGTCGCCGTCCCCTCGCGAGGGTTCGGCGGAAGATCACCCGGCCCGAGGGTCACGGTATCCCAGACGTCCGGGTTATCGCTCGGCGCGGGAATCGGCATCAGGCAGCCTCCTCGGCGAGACGTTGGAGCTCGGCCCAGAGCCCGCGGGCGACGGCTTCCCCGTCGCGCTCCGTTGCGCTGCCCTGGATCACGATCTCGATTTTCTCGACGTGGATCGTCACGCGTTCGCCGCTGTACGCGCCCCCGCGCCCGGCCCGCGCGCCCGAGCTCGAAGCGATCCCGGAGCCGCCGACGCCAGCGGCCTTCGAGGGGGTCACGATGTTGTCATTTGCCGCCCGCGTCGCCGCGAACGCCATGGCTTCCGCCGCGCGGACCACGCGCCCCGCGCCGCCCGTGATGCCCACCTCGGCGCCGCCGGCCATGTTCCAGCCGATCCCCTCGAACACACGCGAGGGACTCGCGATCCCGAGCACGCTCTTGGCCGTGGAGATGGCCCCACCGGCCATGGCCTTGACCGCGCCAGCGACCGCGAGCGCACCGGCGCGGATACTGCCGACCAGGCCATCGACGATGGCAGTCCCCACAGATGCCCCGGCTTCCGCGAGGCCCTCGCCGGAGAACAGGCCCCCCACCCAGTCCACAAAGGTCACGAGATAGCCGTAGGTCGCGAGCACCGCCGTGTAGGCCGACCCGACGAACGAGGCCCACTTCGACGCCATCACCCCGATCAGCCCGATCGCCACGCCCGCGACACCGGCGATCAACCCGACGCCCTGGGCCACCCGCTCGATCCAGGGGATCTTGTCGATCCCGAGCACCTTCTCCACCTCGCCGAACGCGCCCGCGCTGAGCGAATCGAGCTTCTCGAACACGCCGAGGACACCTCCGAACCCCGTCCGGAAACCCGAGACGAGCGCCGAGATGATGGGCTCGGCCTGCTCCATCTTCGCGACCAAGCGATCGATGAACTTCCCGGGATCCTGCTCTGCGAAGATCCCGCCGAACGCTGAATTGAGCACGCGCCCGAGCGCGCCCGTGATCCTTCCCCAGCGCGGCCCCGAGGGATCGAGGCTATCGAGCACGCCGCCCACGAACGCCTTGAAGGACCGCATTCCCGGAGTCACGTCGAGGTCCATGAGCAGGTTCCCCGGCATCGCTTGGAGGCGGCCGAGGATCCCTGTGATATCCTCCAGCGACTTCGCCCGTGCCGCGAGGCCGGGCGCACGGCCGCCAGCTTGCTCGTTGATCGCCCCCAGGATCGACTCGATGGTATCCGCGGCCGAGAGCTTCCGCGCGCCCTGCATGCTTCGGATTTGATCGGTCGTCTTGTCGAGCCTGCGCGCAAGCTGCGTGTACACCTTGTCTGCCGCGAGGCCGGCCTCGGTGAGCATGTTGAGCTCATCGCCCTGGAGGTAGCCTTGCGCTTGGATCTTTCCCATCGCGCGAATGATCGCGTCGACGTTCGCCTCGGGGTTGACCGTTCCGAGATCGGCGATCGACCGGATGATCCGATCGACGAGCGCAGCGTCCTCGAATTTGCCCAGCAAGCCCACGACTTGCGCGAGCGTAGCCCTACGGCCTTGGCCTATGAAATCCGCCGTTCGGATGGCCGTCTGGAGAACGTGATCCGCGTCTCCCTTGGACTTGCGCAAAATGCCAAGCGCCCGCGTCGCATCCTCTCGAAACGCCGCCGCATCGACGGCAGCCGAGCCCAGATCGAGCGCCGCGCGCGCCCCAGCCGAGGCGACCCGCGAGGCGATTTCCGCGAGCGCCGCAGCCTTTGCGCCTTGCTTGAGCGTCTCCCATCCGCCGCCGGCCCCCTCCTTGGATGGTTCATCAACGCCGACGCGCGCCCCCTCCCGCATCTTGCGCAGTTGCTTCTCCAGCATGGCCTCACGCCGTTCCTGCGCCGGATTGAACTTGTGTATCGAATCCAGCAGGCGCTTCTCCGTCTTGCTCATCCCCGGAGGGAGCTTCTTGGCCTCCCGCGCTGCCGCCTTGTCGGCGTCTTTCTTGGCCTTGGCCACGCGCTTCGCGCTGGCCTCCTCGGCCTTGCTTTTCGCCTTGTTCGCGTTGCTTTGCGCGCGCTCCGCGGTAGCCGCGCGCTTCTTCGCCGTCGCTTCCGCGCGCTCCGCCGCTATCCGTTGCCTCGCGGCCTTCTCCCCGAGCCGTTGCGCCTGGCGCTCCGCGGACGACTGCGCCCGCGCCGCTGCCGCCGAGCCCTCTCGCGCCGCTTCCTCGGCCCGATCCGCGCTCGCCCGGAGGCGCGCCGCCTTGGCCGCCGCGCGCGCGGCTTCCCTGTCTGCCTTATCCGACGTGATTCCGGTCTCCCGGAGCCGCGCCGCCCGAGCCGCGGCTTCCTCCGCCTTTTCGGAGGCCTTCGTGGCCTCCTCGCGGAGCGCCGCGGCTTTCTTCGCCGTCGCCGCGGCCTTGTCCTCGGCCTCCCGCGTCGCATTCGCAACGCGTTCGGCGGCCTCGCGCGCCTTCGCCTCAGTCTTTGTCGCCCCCTCTCGAACAGCCGCCGCCCGCTTCGCCGCCTCCGTTGCGCGATCCTGCGCCGCCGCCGCGGCCTTCGCCGTCCGCTCTATCTTTGCGGCCGCTTGCGCGTCCACCTCGACGGCCCCGAGCTCGCCGAGCGCGCCCGCAAGCCGCTCCACGCTCGCCGCCGCCTTTGCCGCGGGCCGCGCCACATCTTCGCGCAGAACGAGTTTCTCGGAGACGGTCATGAGTCAGCCCATTTGATGTTCGACTGAAGAAACGCCGCAATCATGAGCGCCGCCGCGCGTGCCGGCTCGGAATCCGCATCGACGCCGCACAGCTCGAGGAGCCCGTCCGCGACCAGGCCCGGATCCGTTCTCGCCTGTCGCAGCAGGCTTAGATCCCCCCCACGCGAAGCTTTGCCCCCGCGCCGGCCAGATCCATCACCACCTCGCCGACGGCACTCGCGAGCCCCGGCGCGCGCTCGAAGACAGCCGCCACGGCTTCACTCGTCGGCCATTCGATCGCGTTGAGGGAAAGCCGATAGAGCCCCTCGAAGACCTTGCCTTGCGCGGTCAGCCGCCGCGCCGCCGTATATTGCGAGGAGCTCGGACACTTCAGCAACCACAAGCCCGTCGGCAGCCGCAGCGCGACGCGTTGCGAGGGCCCGCGCGCCTCCGCCGCGAGCTCGGCGCACTTCGCCTCCGCCAGGCCCGCCGCCGCGAGCGTGATCCAGTCATCGGAACCGAGCTTCCCGAGCGGGATCGTTTCCAGCTCGTCGTCGGGCGCCCCGGCGAGCTCCGCCAGGATCGGCCAGGCCAGTTCAGACAGCGCGGGAACCTCCTCGAGTACGGCCGAGAGCGCCGCCGCATCGGGCCAGGCCACGCAATCGATCAGCAGGTTGTGCAGCGCGTCCGGGCGCCCGGCAGGCTTGGAGAGCCCATCGAACGCCGCCGCCCACGCCTTCCGCGTCGGAGGCTTCACCACGACGGCCGCGCCCTCGCGATCCTCGACCTCGATCAGGCGCAGCTCCCCGCCGTGCGTCCGCCGCAGGTCCGCCCGCACCTCATCCGTCAGCTTGCGCATTTTTGCTCAGCTCCTCGGCTTCTTGAAAGGATCGATTCCATTCTTGATCACCTTGAGGCAATTCCCTTCGAGCTTCGTCATTGATGGATCACCGGCTTGCGAGGACGTTTCATCCCCGAGCGGCAGCCACGTCTCCACGCGATCGATGATGTCCGGCCTCCCCGGGAGCGAATAGACGATTTGCAGATCCACGGTCCGATAGATCCAGCCGTCCCCCTGCTTCCCGCGCAGTTCGTCCTCCTCGCCGCGGGATATCTCCATTTCGCACTTCGGCTCCGCCTTCCGCCCCCCGTGCGCCTTCGGCCCGGGTTGCGTCCCGCCGACCGTGCTCGAGGACAGGCCATTGCCGTAGGTGATCGAGGAGCACGTGGTGAACGTGTGCCGCTTGCCGTTGTGGAGGATCGCCGTGATCGTTAGATCATCATGAGCGAATTCCCCGCGCGGAGTGGTCACGGTATGGCCCATATCAGCCGCCCTCCTCCTCGTTGTCCGTCAAGAGCCCCGGCCCGAGCTCGGCCGAGACCCCGTAGATTTGCCCCCGAGGGACCACGGTCATCCGCGCCCGGAGCAGGTTCGTCTCGAAGACGTTGTCCGTGCGGATGACGCGCGCCCGGACCGCGCTTGCGTGGTCGGGCATGAGCGAATTTGCCAACGCATTCGTTACCGCTCGATCGATCGCCCCCGCGGTATTCGTTTCGAGCGTCCCGTCCTCGTTCAGCGGCGGATCGTTGTTGATCTCGTTATCGAGGACCGGCTGCGCCGCGAGGTACGCCTCGATCATGACGCGCGCCACGTTCAGATCCCGATAGCGGCTCCGTTCGTCCGCCATCGTGAGACCGCGAGCGAAGTACACGTTCCCCCCGCTCGTATCCATGACCGTGAACCGCGCCGCGCGGAGCTTCACCGTCGCGAGGCCCTCATCGACCGGCAGAGCGTCCACCTCCTTCAGCGGCCCGTCATCATGGTTGCCGAGGTCCGACGAGAACCGCAGCGCCGCCGCCTTGTACGCGGCCGCCCACGATTGCGACCGCAAGAACGACCCTTGCAGCGTCCCACCGCGGAGCCACGCGCCACGAGCGCACACGCACACGCGCCGCGAAACGAAGCCCTCGAAGGCTTCCGCGAGCGCTTCGTCCGTCTCGCCGAGGGGCGCGCCGAGGATCGCGACGATCGGCCGCTTGAGCGCTTCGAGCTCAGCGATCTTCGTGTCGAGCGCCTCCGCCAGCGCCCTCGTTTCCGCAGCATCGGCGAGCTCGCCGACGACATGCAGAAGCCGAAAATCGGCCTTCACGTGGACGAGCTTGTCGATCGCCTCGATCACGGCCTCGATCGCGAACCCCGGCGCGTTGCAGACGAACGCGTATTCAGTGTCCTTGACGAACGCCGCCGCGGGAAACTGGATCGTCACGCCGACGCCCGGGATCTTATGGTCCGCCTCGCGCCCCTTCGCCGCTGCCTTTGGGAGGCCGAGCAGCTCGATCGCGCTCCCGCCGAGGATCGTGAGGCTCGACCCCTCGCCGATCGTCTTGCTCACGAGCCGCAGCTTCGAGGCCGGAGCCACGAGCGACGCCGCCACGTTGTTCGCCTTCCCGATCGCCGCGACGACCGCCGCAGGATCAGCGGGCGGATCATCGAACTTGATGCTCTGTGCATCGCCCGTGTCTTCCTGCAAATCGACCGTCGTCCCGTCGAGGTCGCCCGCCTCGCCTTGCTTCAGCCCGACCACCAGCCCGAGCACGCCGAGCGCGGAGCCGCCGAGGAGCTCGATCGTCGCCGCCTTCCCGATGGCCTTCGAGGTCCACACGAGCCGCGCGCCCACGTCGAGCGAAAACACGCACGCGGCGAAAGCGTTCGACAGTTGCGCGAGCAGCGTGGCCCCGTCCTTCGGCGCCTCGAGCACGCAAGACACCTCGCCGCCGTGGATCTTCGCCTCGATGCTCTTCCCATCGAGCAAGCCCCCGGGCCCGTAGAGGCCCGACGCCCCGAGGTCCTTGTCGCCGCGGATGACAGCCGATTTTGCATACGCGAGCCGCGACAGATCCCGCGTCCCCGTCACCTCGGCCGCCTTCCGCGAGGGAATCGCGAGCTCGGTTCCGAACCGCGGAACCACCTGCGCGCCCGCCGCCGTCCCCGAAATGGAGACGCGGAACCGCCCGACACCTTGCGGCCCGCTCTTCGTGATGCGCACACGCACCGCCGCCGCATCCGTCGGATCCCCCGAGAGAACGAGCGCCGGCCCCGGGCCCGATTGCGTGAGCGGCCCGAGGACGCCCGGAATGCTCGCCTCGACGGGAACCGCGAGCGTGCGCTGCCTGGAGACGCGGACCGCTTGCGCCGTGGCTTCCGTGAGCGGCCCCTCGCCGAGGGCTTTCGCCACCGGAGAGGGAACATCGAACGCATAAGCGGTATTCTTCGACCCCGCCGAGCATACGCCGACCTTGGCGACCACCCGCGCGGCGGATGCCGGCTCACCCGCCGGCCCGAATTCCGTAAACGTGATTTCAGCGCTCGGCATCAGAACCCCTCACGTTTCGAGCCATCGGGCGCAGCCGTCTCCCCCTCGACCGAGGCTTTCAGGATCAGCGCATGTCGCAGATCGACGTCGACCACGGGGAGGCGGATCGACATCGGAACGACCACCTTGACCCCCGCCGAACCCGCGCGCCCGGCCCCCGCGATCCACTGGACGCGCCCATATCCGCGCGCACGCCGGCTCACCCCGAGCTCCCGCACCGATTGCAACAGGCGAAGGTAGACGCCTTCCGCCTCGACGGGCGAGCTCCCCCAGATCGTAAACGTCGCTTCGATCACGCGGTCCTCGCAGACGTGTTTCCCCGCGCCGCCTTGCTGCGCCGGAGGTTCGAGGTCCTCATGTTCAGGAGCCGAGACGATCAGCCGCGCGGGCGAGGCGAGCCCGCGCCCCTCGTCCTTTCCGATCGCGAGGTCGAGCCCCTCGACGTTCATTTTCGCATGGAGCTCCTTGGCGAACCGCCCGAGGCTCGTTTCGTCCCAGCCGCCCATTACTCCCCCTTGACCGCGCGCCGCACCGCCGCGGAGAAAGCGACGCCCGCACTCGCGCGGATGCGCGCAATCCACCCCGGAGGGGGTTGGCCATCGGGCACGAGCGCCCGCTCGGGGTTATGGATGACCCCATGCTGAAGCGTCCCCCGTTGCGCGAAATGGGCGGTCCAGTGATTCACCCGCACCTCGACCGCGCACTCGAAAGGGTTCGGCGGAAGCGGACGATACTCGACGTGCGCCGCGAGCGGCTGAAGCGCGAGCGCGCCATCCGCGGCGCGCTTTGGCCAGGCGTCCCCGTCGGGGGAGCGCCCGGACTCGATGCCGTCCCTCACGAGCTCGACGGCCTCTTTGCCGAGGGTCTTTTGCACCTCGGTTTGATGCGAGCCGTTCGAGAGCCCTCGAAGCCTCTTGGCCATTTCGAGCAGCCCGCGCCCCGCGATTCGTGACAGCTTCATGCCCGCCGCCCTCCTCGCCACCCGCGCTCCCATCCACGCAGCTCCGCCGCGCGCACACGCGGCCCGAGCCGCTTTCCTCCGGCCCCCGATTGCCCGACCACGCCCGGCAGCTTCTTTCCGCCGTCGAGCCCTTCGAGCCAGTGGATCTGGTCGAGGTATCGTTGCCGCAGATTCTTCGAGTCGTCGTGCTCGGGGTCGAACCCCGAGGCGGACATGAGCATATAGGCCGCGAGCGCCGCGGTAGCTTCGACGATCGCCCCGGTGAAGACTGCCAGCGGAGGGTTGAGATCCGCGAGATACGTATCCACCTTCCGCGAAGCCGCCTCGAGCCCTTCGAGTTGATCCGCGACGGGTACACGAGCCAGCGCCTCCTTGTTGACGCCGAGCGCGTACAGTTGCGCGAGCGTGGCGTACGCGTTCACGTCTCCCCCGTCTCCTTCGCCTCGCCGCTCTCCTTCGGCGCCTTGCCCTTCGCCTCGGTCGGCTCCTTCGACCTCGGCGCGCGCACTTGCTCGACGCCCGGCAGCTCCCGCACCGTGATCCGCTTCCCGGGATCACGCTTCAGCATTTCGATTTGCTCGCGCGTCAACGCATCATCCGGGAGCTCGGTTGCCCCGGCCTTCCAGCAGAGCCCGATCCGGACCTTCTTCCCGTCGCGCTCCTCCTCGCGCCACCCGCAGCGATAGGCGTCATATCCGGGAGGCGGAACACACGTAACGATGATCATCGTCCTTCCCTCCGGCCCTACGGGCGACACTTCGCGATGCTCTGCCAGACGGCCGGCGCGGCATTGCCCCGGCAGTCGACCCCCGCGAGGTATTGGTTATTGACGAACGCGTACTCGCTCCCGTTCATGAGCGCCTGAAACCGCGGTTTCTGCCGTTCCTGCCAGATGATCGGCCGCATCAGTTGATTCTTGAGCATGGCGAGAAACCAGACCCCGGGCGAATCGCTCAGCTCATCGATCACGAGCACCTCGGCCGTCCCCTGATTGATGTTGTCTTCCTGCGCGCCGCCGCGGGCGATCGTCTCGGCCTCGACGATCCGCTTGGCCGTGCCTTCCTTCTGCGGGCTCACGATCAGCGTATCCGGCTTGATCCCGATCCGCCGCCCGTTCACGTCGACGAGCGAGCGCATGTTCGCGCGGACGATCTCGTAATTCTCGGGCGTGAGCGCCATCCCCGACGGGTAATAATTCGCCTGGACGGGTGAATCGGGATCGTCTTGATCCACCGGATGCACCTCGGAAAAGACCGGCTGGCCATCGTACACGACGAGCGAGACCGGCCCGACGAGGGGATCGAGGTAGCTCGCTTGCTCCCCGTACAGAAGGATCGGCGCGATGCAGTCGTCGGGATGCTTTGCGGCCTGCTGCCCGAGCAGGCTCGCATAATCGCCATACATCCCGTATTTGTCGTCTTCGATCTTCTCCCGCTCGACCCCGAGGGTTTTCTCGAAGGGCTTGTTCTTGATCGTGAAGCTCCGCGAGCGGAGGTTTTCGACCACGCGAGGGCCCACCCAATGCCGGAGGCCCGGGATCGCGGTCAACCACGAGTAAGTCTCTTCCTCGCCCGTGCTCGGGAGCGTGCGGGCGACCTTCGAGCCCCACGGCTCCGCCATGCCCATCCCGCTCTTGAAGAGGACCTGGAAGCCCTTGAACATCGCCCGCAGGCTCGAACGCGTGATGATCATCGAACGCCCTTCCTCGCGTCAGCGCGGACCGATGGAGACCGCGACGCGGCCCCCGTCGAGCCCCATCATCTTTCCCGCCACCGACCGTTTCCCGCCGCCGCTCGTCCTCGCGACGCGCCCCCCGTTCACGAGGAACACGTCCTTCAGGAAATCGGCCATGGTCACCGCATCGGCCCCGCTCGAATTCTGGAGCAGGAACGTCCCCGGCTCGCAGTTGATACGCTCGGCGCCGTCCTGGCCCGCGCTGTTGTCCTTCGTCTCGCAGGCTCGCCCGACCGGCCGGAGATCCGCCGCCTCGGTCGTCTCGACCGCGTAGCCCGAGGCATCCACGCAGACGATATTGCCTTCCTCGATCACCGCGCCGGCCTTCATGCCGGGCGCGATCCTCTCGACGCAGACGCCGATCCCGTATCGCTTGACGTCACGGACCATGGCCCAGCTCCTTCAATCGTCGCCGTCGTCCATCGCAGCGGGATCGATCCGCAGCGTTTTCGCCACCTGGAGATCAAACTCCCCATTCCGACGCGTGCGCGCCGCGAGCGTCGCTTGCTGATACCGCGTCGCAGGAGGCGAGGGCCGCGCCGCGGGTTTCTTCGGGGGATCGGCTTTCGGCGGATCCCCTTTCGGCTTCTCCCGCTCGGGATCCTCGCCCGTGCTCCCGACGAGCTCCCGCAGCGCGTCGAGGTCCTTCCGGCCGAGCTTGACGAACGCCTCGCGCCCCGCCTCGGGGATCAGCTTCGCCGCGACGCCTCGATCGACGAGCGCGCCGATCTCGTCTTCCACTGCCGCCGCTCGCGCCGCTTGCAGCTCCTCGGCCGCCGCCGCGAGCGCCTCGCGCGCCGTCGCCTTCCCGGTGAGCGTGCGGATCTGCGCGAGGGCCTCCGCCGCGTCGCTATCCTTGAGCGCGTCGTCCCCCTCGTCGCCGCCCTCCTCGGCCATGTGATCATCGAATGCCTTGATCACGTCGTCCTCGGTCGCCGTATCGGGATCGAGCCCGAGCGCCGAGGCGATATGCGCGAGCGCGCCTTCCAGCATGCCTTTTGCTCCCTGCGAAGCCGCCATCAGCGGCGGAAGCCCGTGCGAAGCGGGCAGGTTCGTCAGCGCGACGTTGATCAGCCGCGTGATCCGGTTGCTATCGAGCTCGTAATCGACCGCGGGCGAGATATAGCGATACTTCCGCGCCCGGACCTTCTCGGCCGCCTCCTCGGTCCAGCGGACATTCACGGCCCAGAGCGCGCCCTCGCGGACCTCGGGCCGGAACCATGCGGCCGCCTCGCCCATGCCCTTCGAGAAGCCGAACAGAGAGGCGTGGTCGTAATCGAAGAACAGTTCGGCGCCGTGCGCCTCGAAATCGGCGAGGACGCGCCGCGCGGCTTCCTCATCGAAGAGGAGGAGGCCCTTGTACGACTTGTTTACGCCCGCGCGGAAGAGCAGCACTTCGCCAGGGGGATCCCCGGATAGGTCGACAAGGCGAAGCGTGGCACGAGACGTGCGTTTCATCGGGTGTAGGGCCCCTCAAATAGGAGCCCTCTACCCTTGGGGGTTTAATCAGCCATATCTGGCGGATTGATGGATGATTCAGCGCGTCAATTGACGACGAGCACGAAATCGACGCCAGTTCACCCGGCGACAGGCAACCGTCCCTTCAAATGGTCGGCGTTCATTCTCTCACACCATGCGCCAAATCCCTCGCTCTCCCCACCCCACGCGAGCTCTTCGGCCTTCTCTTCGAGGGGGACATTCCGCACGAGCGTGGCGAGCTCGCGGTACAGGAGCGCGTCCTCTCGACCGGCCTTCAGGGCCGCCGCGACACGCTCCGCGCCCCAGACCTCGACGTCCCAATCCGTCGCATCTTCCGGGATATCTTCAATATGGCCGTATCTCGACAGGAGCGCGGCCGCCGCCTCGATGCCCACCCCATCGAGCCCCGGGATCTGGTCGGCGGCATCGCCCACGAGCGCGAGCAGATCGGGAATGCTCTCCGGATCGACGCCGAACCGATCCCGCACGCCATCCGCCGCGAGCTCCCGACCACGAGCACGATCCACGAGCACGACGCCCGCCCGCGTCAGGCATTGCGCGAGGTCTTTGTCCGGCGAGAGGAGGCGGATCGTGGCGAAGTCCTGCGCGTACTTCTGGCATGCCGTGGCAAGCGCGTCGTCGGCCTCGAACTCGTCCATCGACCAGACCACGACCCCGAGCGCGCGCGCCGCCGCTTCCGCGTCCTCGAACTGCGCGCGCAGGGCCGCCGGGACGACGGTATCGTCCTTGTATCCCTCGAACAGCTTGTTTCGAAAGCTCGTGATCGGGTTGTCGAAGGCTACGGCAAGATGCGTGACCTCGCCCGCCTCGAGCAGGGTCACGAGGGAGGCCACCATGCCCACGGTCGCCTTGACGTCCTTCCCGTCGACGACGCGCCGCCGGCCTCGCGAGAAGTGAGCGCGGAAGAGCTCATACGTGCCGTCAACGACGTGCAGAACCTTCCCGCCTCCCGACAAGGCGCGACGCCCGAGCTCCCGCGGCTGAGACTTGCCCGCCGGAGCCAGGGGGAGCCCCTCGTCCTTCGCCAGCGCGTCCCAATCCACGCGGCTCGCGAGCGTGCTCGCGCCGAGGGCAGCGAACGCGCCCGCGACACGTTCGAGCGTCTCGGCCCGGAGCTTCGCCGCCTCGGCCGCCGCGATGGCTTCCGCCCGCTTCGCCTCAGCGACGGCTCGCCGCGCTTCCGCTTCCGCCTTCGCCACGTCCGCCCGCCGTCGCGCCTCGAGCACCTCGGCCTCGGCTTGCGCCTCCCGCTCCTCGGGCGTCCTCGTGTCCCACTTCGGCCACGGCGCGAGGCGTTCGTCCCCAAAGTTGAACAGCGCCCACGGCCGCAACACCTCGAAATGCCCCGTCGTCGCGAGCCCTTCGGTGTCCGCCCGTTTCCCCTCATGGCGGACGGCGTTATGCACCTTCCCGAGCGCATGCGAGCCAATCGGCGCAGGTTCCATGGTGAGTGTCTGCCGGAGGATCGCCATCGCCGCCGCGCTGTCACAGTACCGGATCCCGCGCTCGAACACCTCGACCGCGCTCGCGCCGTCCGCCTGGACGAGCTCGTAATCCCAACCCGCCGCCGCCTTGCCCTCGCTGTCAATATCGACCGGGAGCATGATCACCGGCGATTTCCCCGCGTTGACGAGCGCGTCCTGGTACGCATCGCGCTCCCGCGCCGTCTCGTCGCTCTCGTCGAGGGCCGCGGGATACTTCCCGACCCGCGTAGGATGCCCGTAAACCTCGGAGTAATGGGCCCAATCCGTGAACATCTGTTGTTTCGCGAGGTAGTACATCGCGACCCGCCGGACGGCGCCGTTCATCCAGGGTGTCTGGCTCCCCGAGGCGAAGATCGCCCACTTGTACGGGTCCGCGCCGATCGCGATCTGCGCGGTCGGAGTGCCGACCTTGTAGGTAACCTCGTGCCCCTCGAACCACAGATCGCGCGGATGCCAGACCTCGAGCAGCGGCAGCCATTGCCCCCGCTCCTCGGTCCAGTTCAGTTGCACGACCGCGACGCCGAGCATGATCAACCACTTCAGGACATCACGCAGGACAGGCTCGGGACAGAAGCGCCACCAGACCTCCGCGGCCTTCTTCTGCGCGAGCTCCGCCGCCTCCTTGTCGCCCGTCTCGGTCGAGACCTCGAACGAGAGCGGCAGCGCGAGCAGCCCGTCGATCCGTTGCTGGAGAGCGCCATCGAGCCGCTCGTCGGTCAAGAGCGCTTCCGCGAGGTCTGCTGATTCGCGA
>NZ_WJIE01000027.1 GCF_009649845.1 Polyangium spumosum | reverse complement strand
CCAGAAACCAGAGTGCGCCTCACGCCGCGGCGAAGACGCCGCGACGCGAGGCGCGAGCTGCCGCTGTTGTAGCCGCACCCTCATAGAATTCACGACGGCGCTGTCTCGTTCGCGTTGACACGTTCCGGACATCGAGCAGTCCACCAACGAGAACTTGATCGACTTTGTGCTCGGGCGCCCCGGCGCCGCAGCCCATGTCCTCGAGTCTCTCGGCAGTCTCAATGCGCTCGCCCGCTTTACCCCCACCGCCCTAACTGAGCGCTTCGGCCTCACCCTGGACGAGGCTACGCGCGTAGCCGCCGCTCTTGAACTTGGCCGCCGCCGCTTGGTCGATGCAGTTCATATTACGGCAATCAGTTCGAGCCACGATGTCGCCATATGGGCCCATCCCCGGATTGGTCTGCTCGCGCACGAGGAGCTGCACCTCCTCGCGCTCAGCGGTCAGGGCGGCCTTCGCGGAGCTCGCCTCATCGCACGAGGCGGCCTCCACGCGCTCGCCGTTCGGCCTTCCGACATCCTTCGGGCCGGCCTCGAGCTCGCCGCGTCCGGGTTCGTCCTGGTCCACAACCACCCGAGCGGGAATCCGGACCCCTCGCCCGAGGACATCGCTCTCACCCGGCGCGTGCAGGAATCCGCGGACTTGCTTGGAATGCCGCTCGTCGACCACGTCATCGTGGTTGCATCCGGACGATTCAGTTCGTTCGTCGCGAACCAATGGTCGAGTCAATCGGGCTCGCAATAACCGCTAAATTGCGGAGATAAGAATCATGAGGAACCCCCTCACAACCCAGGAGGTTACCATGATGTCTCGTCTCGCAAGCTTCCTCCGCGACCCCAAGGCGGTCAGCAAGGCGCTCCGCATCGCAGCCGCGGTCATCATGATGGCCGCGCAGATCATCACCATCTGCCTGGGCTGAGGGGCCACCTCGTCCCCATCCAATCCGAAAGATATCAGGAGAAACCATGCCCACCACGCCCAATGCCGCCCCGTCGAACCCCGAGAACCCCGGCGCCTCGTTCATCAAGCGCGTCATGGCCAACGATTCGGCGAAGAAAGGCGCCGCCGCCCTCGTGGCCGGCGTCGTGCTCGCGGTCGTGACCGAGGCCATCTGGCCCTCCAACTCGTAGGGGACATCCTCGGCGAGGCGCTGTTCGACGAACTGCGGCGCCGCCTCAAGGATATCGCCCCCGTCGCCGATGAGACGCTCGAATGGCTCCGGGAGGCGGCACGCCCGCCCCCGGGCGTCGAGCTCGTCAGCGAGGACGGGGCCATGTTCACCGGTGTCGTCTTCGTCGAGCGAAACCGGCCCGTGGCCATGCTGGCGTTCCGGCATGCGCCGACGCGGCACGCGCCTCGATACGGTCCGCCCCAATACCCCAACCAGTACCCGCCTCCCCATCAGCGCCACCTCTTCGACGAAGACGAGGAGGTGCCGCCGCCGGCCTGGAGGCCCAGCAGGTTGTGGGATCGCTGAAAGCGTTCATCGTATGTCGACCAGGGCGTCCCGCTGGCACGTAATGACGTGCTCCGGGGCGCCCTTCTGTTTTCCGGAAAGGAGATCCCCATGCGCGTCAATGGCCGCACGCTTCGCTACTCCACCCTCGCCGAGCGGCGCATGTTCCTCTCGCTCGGCATCACGGAGCTGCGCGTGCCGCGTTCCATGAATCCGTACACCGTCGCCCGTCGAATCGCTCGGGCGGCGAAGAACAATTCGCCCGACATGGAGTTCTTCAAGAGCCTCGCGACGCAGGCGAAGCGGGCGCCCGACCAGGCGCCGGGGCCGTCGCCGGACTTCGATCGGCCCGAGCCCGTGCTGCCGGAGCCGCACGAGCCGCTCCATGCCGCGGCGTAGCAGTCTCGAAGAGGTGCGGTGCGCGCTTCGGATCGCGGAGCCCAATACGAAGAGCCTCAGCCGATATCTCGAGGAGACGTCCGAGCACGTGGCCGTTCTCCTCGGGGTCGAGCGCGAGGCTCTCGAGCAGCTCGTCGGCAAACCCGACCGTGAAGTGGGGCCGAAGCTCGAGGCCCTGCTTCACAGGCGAGCAGAAGCGCAGGAAGCCAGGCGCGCGGAGCGGGCGGCCCAGCTCGCCTGCTCCGCCGCCGAGCATCTCGCTCGCACCGCCGTGTGGCACGAGGGACGGGCGCACCTCGACCCGAGCATTCTCTTCGGTGCCATCCTCGCGGATGTGGGGCACAAGTTCATTGCGTTTCACGGCGGACGTGCCTTCGAGGTCCGCATGCTGCGCCATACGCTTTGGAGCGCGGGCGAGGCGCTTTCCCGTCATGACGACTTGGCTGCCTGGGTCGATGCCGAGGGGCTCCACTTCCGCTGGAAGAACGGGCGAGGCGGCCTGAACTTCCTTTCGCAGCACGTGCCCGCGCGCGACATCGCGTACGGGCTGCACGTGTATCTCACGCCGCCCGCGCAGCGGACGAGCGTGCACCGGGCGCAGCGGCCAGCGCGGCGTCCCGTCTCGCTGGGCGATGAAGTCGTCAACATGACGCTCTTCGCGTAGTGACATCGTATTACCGCGACGAACTACGTCTGCGGTGCCCTCTCGTCGGACGGCATGCCTGCAAGGCATTGCGTCCTCTCCTCGGACAATCCCATGACCAGCAGCGCAGCTTCGACCCTTTCCCGGTCCCAGCGCCGTGTCGCCGCCGCCGGAGGTCGCCATATCGGCGACATCGTCGGATGGAACACGGAGCGCATTAACGTCTCCCGTGAGGATGCTCGCAAGCTCCTCGAGCCCGAGAAGTTCGAGCATCTCATCGTGGATATGGATCCCGCCACGGCGCTCTCCCGCGCCGCCGGCGAGGTCAAGCGGCCGGCGAACATCCTCGTCCGGCCGTTCTCCCGCCCGAACGTCGACACGCCCGCGTCGTTCGGGGTGTACCTCCAGAACAAGATCGACGGCGAGAAGGGCGACAACGTCGTCTGCGGCGCGCGGTGCCGCGTCGATTCCGGTGGCAATCGTATCGTCTCCCTGGCGCCCGAGGGAGGCGCCGGGCTCGAAGCGGCCCTCGCACACGCCGAGAACATCGCCGCGCACGCGAACCACCTCATCACCCATTGCGAGACGCGGGACATCTCGAATGTCCTCGTCGCTATGGTGAAGGCCCTCTCCGGCGTGCCCATCCGCAACCGCGGCGGGCTCTATCTGCTTCCGCCGCCGTCCTGCGGCACGTGGAAGCGGCTGAAGCCCGCGCTCGAGGAGCTGCACGTCGAGCCGCTCACCATCGAGATGCATGACGCGCCGGACAACCTCGCCGTCGCGAAGTCCGCGGCGCAGAGCGCGCTCGAGTCCGACATCGCCGAGCTCCTCACGGACCTCGAGAAGGCCAAGACCGACGGCATGCGGCAGGACGCGCTCTCGCGGCGGGTTCAGGCCTGCAACGAGCTCGTCGCCAAGGCCGAGCTCTACCGCGGCGTGCTCGCCGGGGTCTCCGACAAGATCACCACGAAGGTGAAGGAGCTCCAGGACAGCTTCCAGCGCCAGCTCTCGGGCGGTGGGAGCAGTGGGCCGTCGTTCTCCATCGCCGTGAACGACTGATTGCACGACAAACCGGCCCCGTCTCGGGTGACACCGAGGCGGGGCGCCGCCGCGGCTTCAACCAGTCGCGGATCTCCACAACATGAAAAAGAACGGTTCCATCGACATGGGCTCCGTCCGCGCGCGGTTCCGCGCCGTGCGTGATGGGCTCAACACGGCTTTCCGGGAGCGCGAGGACGCGATCGAGTGCATCTTGCTCGCCGCGCTCGCGCAGAGCCACGCGCTGCTCGTCGGGCCTCCGGGCACGGCGAAGAGCGCGCTCTTCTTCGGGTTCCTCGCGTCGTTTCCGGATGCGCGGAAGTTCCAGACGCTCGTCACGAAGTTCGGCACCGAGGACGAGTACTTCGGGCCGGTGAAGCTCTCGGCGCTCAAGAACGACCTCTGGGAGAGGAACCTGGATGGCCGCCTCGCGGCCGTCGAGTGCGCCTTTCTCGACGAGGTCTTCAAGGGCTCGGACAGCGTGCTCAATGCGTTCTTGAGCGCGATGAACGAGCGGCTCTACAAGGGACAGCCGATTCCCCTGCGGCTTCTCGTCGGCGCGTCGAACGAGCTGCCTGAGGAGGAAATCCTCGCGGCGATCTACGACCGATTCCTCCTGCGCGACGTGGTCGAGTACGTGCAGGCAAATGCGACGTGGATGCAGCTCGTCGCTGCGCCGCCCGAGTACAAGCCCGCGGCGCAGATCGCTCTCGCGGAGTGGGATGCCGCGTGCAAAGACGTGCAACGCCTCGAGCTGCCCCAGCGTGCCGTCGAGGAGCTGCTCCGGCTCCGTACCGCGCTGAAGGCGGATGGCCTCGTCCTCTCGGATCGGCGGTGGATCGCGCTCACCCGTGTCCTCAAGGCGGCGGCGTGGCTCGACGATGCGCCAGCGGTCGAGCTCGATCACCTCTCCGTCCTGAAGTACGGGCTCTGGAACAAGCCGGAGGATCGGGCGCGTGTCATCGCCGTGCTGCAGACGGTCGATCGCTCCGTCGTCGCGCAGGCCATCGATATCGTGGACGAGGCGCTCCGCGGATACGCGAATCGGCCGACGGAGCCGGCGGCGTATCAGTCCGCATTGCCCCAGCTCGCGGACAAGGTCACGGAGGCGGGCAAGCGCGTGCAGGACATACTGAAGAACGGCGTGTCGCGCCGCGCCCATGCCCGCATCCAGCCGAAGCTCGACGAGCTCAAGAAGGCCCACGACGCGCTCACGGCCGACCTCTCCAAGCGCTACGCGCTGCCGTAGGCCATGGGCACGTTCTTGCAGGCAAGGCGCCGGCATCTCTGCGTCAAGGAGGCTTCCTTCGAGGACGCGGAGAAGGCCGGCGACCTGTGGAATGCGATCGTGGGGCTCGGGCGGGATCCGCCGACGCGGTCTTTTGCCGAGGCCGTGCGGGATACGGTTCCCGCCGAGTACATGGCCTTTCTCGCCCTCGACGAGGTCGGCGCGGCCTACGCGTTCGGGCTCTTGTGGAAGGCGGGGAAGCATGTCCCGGAAGGTGCCTCGGCCTTCGAGATACGAAGCGCCGCCCGCGAGGAGTGGGCGACGTTCGATAAGAAGGCGAAGCAGGTCAAGCACCTGTCGGACGGGTTCGGCTGGGATCTTTCGTCGGCCTGGGCGCAGGTCCGGCAAGTAGATGCTGCGGGAGACGACATGGATCGGGTCGAGCGGATTGCTCGGCTGGCAGGTCGCATGTTCGCTTCGCTCCGCGGCGCCCACGCGAGCAAGGTCCACGGGGTCTCGGGCGAGGTGTACTCGGTCGAGCAGGGCAATGACGTCGCCCGGCTTCTGCCGGCAGAGACGGTGCTTCTGACCGACCCGCAGATCGAGATCGTGGCTCTCGAACGAATCGCCTCTCGCCGGGCTGCGCAGTATGCGGTCCGGGGAACGACGAAGAAGTCGAAGGGCCCGCTCGTGCTGGCGCTCGATGAATCCGGCAGCATGTCCGGAGTCCGGAACGAGTGGGCGAAGGCCGCTGCGGTGGCGCTCGCCCGCATCGCCTCGGAGGAGAATCGGCCCGTGGCGGTGGTCCATTACGCGACGTCCACCGTGATTCAAATCGTGAAGCCCAACGACAGCGCGGGGGTCGTCAAGATGATCCTGCACTTCCTCAGCGGTGGAACGGCGATCGGCCTGGCCCTCGGGGTTGCGGTGGATCAGGTGAAGGCGCTCGCGCAGAAGGGCCAGCACGGCGCCGACATCATCCTCGTCACGGACGGCATCGACCGGAACGAGGAGGAGCAGAAGAAGTCGGTCGACGCGGCGGCGAGCATCGGCGCGCGGCTCTGGACGGTGGCGATCGAGTGCTCCATCCCGGAGGACTCACCGCTCCGGAAGAAGGCCGCGCAATACACCGAGCTCAACGACAAGGCGATGACCGAGGGCTCGAGTATCACGTTGCTCGCGGGGGCAACGTGAGCGACGAAGATGATGATGTCGGTGTAGAGTTTATCCTGATTGCGGCCTACAATCGCGCGCAGGCACTCGAAGACGGCACGCTCGTCGACGTCACCGTGCTCGCGAAGCAGGCCGGGATCAAGGCGCCGGTGGCGCTGACGCGCTCCGTCTGGGAGAAGTACGTCGAGCTGTCACCGGCCGCGGAGGAGGCGGGGAACGATACGACGGGCAGGCTCTGGGACATCCTGTGGATGTTCCGCTGCGCCGCCCTGCAACGGCCGGATGAAGCTGAGATCCGGTACAAGTTGTATGTCGTCACCGACGCGATCGAACCGTCCCTCGTCGACCTGAAGGCCATCATCGGGCCCGGCGACGATGGCGAGGCGGTCATCACGATCCTCTTGCCCGAAGAGGATTGAGCGACAAACCAACAACAAGAATGCGGCGTGCGGTTCTCCCGTGCGCCGCATTTGCTTTTTCAGGGAGACACATGTCGTCCAAGCAGTCGCCCACGAAGAACGCGGAGACCGAGGAGCAGGACCGCGTGGAAGAGTGCATGGCGTCGTTCGCGCTCGCCAGCGACGGGCACGTCTACATCCACGAGGACGAGCTGCCGGCGGACAAGCGGCGCGGGCGGAAGGAGTGGCGGGGCGTGCGCCTCACGCGGGCGGAAACGGAATTTTTCGCCGAGGAGGTCGAGCTCATCATGCCGAACGTGGCCGTCGCGCTGCGGAGCGCCATCGAGAAGGGCAAGCTCGGCGGGCAGGAGCCGCCCGAGGGCGCCGAGCCCGTGAACCCGGGGACGGGTCCGGAGTCCGGCGTCTTCTGATCGAAATGGGCCCGGGGGCATGTGCCTCCGGGCCCGCTTCTTCCTTTGCACAATCAATCATCCGAAGGGAGTCGATATGGGGAAGCATCCCCAATCGGAGAAGTGCCTCCGGAGCGAGGTGCTTTCCATCTCGCTCACGGGTCTCGTCGCGTCGCTCGTGAGCATCGTCGTCACGATCGAGACGGGCGCGAGCATGTTTCAGCTCGTCGGTCTCGCGGAAGTGAGCCTGCGCGAGACGAAGGTACGCGTCCGCTCCGCTCTCGCGCAAGTCGGCGTGCGGCTCGACGGCTACAACATCACGGTCAAGATCTCCCCCGCAGATCTTCGGAATGATGGGTTCTTCGACCTGGCCATTGCGACAGCAGTGATTCTTGCCTTTGAGAAGAAGACGCTGCCGGGCGCCGTCGTGCTCGGCGAGCTGTCCCTCTCGGGGGGAGTGCGGCCCGTTCGTGGGGTGCTGCCGGCGCTGCGGGGTGTGGCGAGCAAGGGGATCCAGCATGCGATCGTGCCCCGTGCCAACCTCGCGGAGGCTGCGAGCGCATCGGAGCTCGACGTGCGTGTGGCGGGGAAGTTGGATGCCGTGCAGGACTACCTGCGAGGAGCCTGCGAACTCGAGCGCGCGAGCTTGCCCTTCCGACCGAAGCAGTCTGCGGCGCTCGATCTGTCGGACATGCGCGGGATGGCCTCCACGCGGCGAGCGATCGAGATCGCGGCGGCGGGCCAGCATTCGATTCTCCTCGTCGGCCCGCCCGGTGCTGGGATCACGATGGCCTCGCGCCGCATCCCCACGATCCTGCCCCCGATGTCCGCGGACGAGGCGCTCGAAGTCACGAGCATCCACTCCGTCGCCGGATTGCTCAATTCGGAGCAGGGGCTCGCTACGAACCGGCCGTTCCGGGCACCGCATCATTCGGTGGCTCCGGCAGGACTTGTCGGAGGAGGAGAGCCCGTGCGTCCCGGGGAGGTGTCCCTCGCCCACGGCGGCGTCTTGTTCCTCGACGAATTGCCGGAGTTCCGTCGGAGTTCGCTCGCTCTGCTGGAGACAACGCTCGCTCACGGAGAAGCGGTCATCATCCGAGGGCAGAGCCGCACGGTTTTCCCTGCGCGTCCTC
The DNA here is from genome assembly GCF_009649845.1 of Polyangium spumosum. Classification (NCBI taxonomy): domain Bacteria; kingdom Pseudomonadati; phylum Myxococcota; order Polyangiales; family Polyangiaceae; genus Polyangium; species Polyangium spumosum. The sequence continues at coordinate 56,084 of NZ_WJIE01000027.1, read as the reverse complement.
TCCTGGTTCTGGCAACGCACGCGTGCCCTTGCGGATTCTACGGGGACGCGAAACGGCGGTGCACATGTTCCGTCGAGCAGATCCGGCGTCATCGGGAGCGAGTGCACGGGCCGCTTTTCGAGCGAGTCGACATGCAGATCGTGGTGCCGCCTGTCGACGTCGCGCAGCTCGGGGGCAAGGCGAAGGGCGAGAACAGCGAGACGGTGCGGAACCGGGTCGTTGCAGCACGAACGATCCAGCATGCGCGCGGGGCGCGGCAGAAGGTCGCCTCCTCGCTCAACACCACGTTGAACGACCGCGAGCTCGGGCGTATCGCTGTGCCTGATGCGCAGGGCAAGCGGACCCTGGAGCAGGCCGTCGAGCGTCTCGGGCTGTCGGCCAGCCTCCGGACCAAGGTGCTCCGCGTGGCCCGAACGATCGCTGACCTCGACGGGAGCGAGGTCGTCCGCGCGCCGCACGTAGCCGAGGCCGTTCTCCTCGCTCCTGTCTTCGGGCGTGGCTGATGACCGGCACCAAAGAGCCCGAGGAAGTCGACGATGGCCCTCCGACCGAACCGGGCATGAAGGCGAGGCCCACCATCCCCTCGGAGGATCGCTGGCACATCGCCTCGTGCTCGGAAGGCAGGGCCATCATCCGTGATCAGAACGGACTGTTCGTCGCGGAGGTCATCGAGGCGGATGCCGAGCTCATCGCGGCGGCTCCCCAGCTCCTCGACCTCGTGAACGACCTCCTGGACGACCTGCGTCGCGATCATCGCATTCCGGAGGCCCTCGCGCTCCTCGAGCGGCTGACCACGCACGCGAGCCGCGAGCGAAAGCAGGAATAACAACCACGGCGCTGCCTCCGGACATCGCACGAATAAGCACCCGAGCCCAGATGCGCCGCGAATGGCGGCTCCTGGGAGCTTCGACAGGCGCACCTTCTCGGGGAGGTGCGCTCTTCTTTTGTGGACCAACGACCATGCAGCAGAACAACGGCGCTCTCCGCGGCGCCCTGCAGGCCATCGAGAAACAGTACGGCAAGGGGGCGATCATGAGCCTCGGGGACGACAATCCGGATCGCGGCGTGCGCGTCTTGCCCACGGGCTCGCTCGCGCTCGATGCCGCCCTCGGGATCGGAGGATATCCGCGCGGCAGGATCGTGGAGATCTACGGGCCCGAGTCGTCGGGCAAGACCACGCTCACCCTGCACGCGCTCTACGAGGCGCAGAAGGCGAAGGGCATCGCCGCGTTCATCGACGCCGAGCACGCGTTCGACCCGAACTACGCACGCAACATCGGCGTCGACGTCAACCGCCTGCTCGTCTCGCAGCCGGACAATGGCGAGCAGGCCCTCGAGATCGTCGAGACGCTCACGCGCTCCGGCGCCGTCGACGTCATCGTCATCGACTCGGTCGCGGCTTTGACACCGAAGGCCGAGATCGAGGGCGACATGGGTGACGCGCACATGGGCCTCCAGGCGCGGCTGATGAGCCAAGCCCTGCGCAAGCTCACGGCCATCGCGTACCGGGCCGAGACGCTGCTTATCTTCATCAACCAACTCCGGCACAAGATCGGCGTCGTCTTCGGCAGTCCCGAGACGACCACGGGCGGCAATGCGCTCAAGTTCTACGCGAGCGTGCGCCTGGACGTCCGCCGCGTGGGGCCCCTGAAGCTCGGGGACCAGGTGGTCGGCGCGAAGACGCGCGTGAAGGTCGTGAAGAACAAATGCGCGCCTCCGTTCCGGGAGGCGGAGTTCGACATTCGCTGGGGGCTCGGAATCGACGCGGCCGGTGATCTCATCGACGTCGGTCTCTCGCTCGGCGTGCTCAAGCAGAGCGGGGCATACATCTCGTTCAACGGCGAATCGCTTGGGCAGGGAAGGGAGCGCGCCAGGGAGGCGCTCAAGGGGCCCATTGGCGCGGCAATACGGGCCGCAGTCGAGGCGGCGAAGGATACGCGCGTCGCCGCCGAGTAGGAGCGAGGTCGCACGGATGTTCACGGAGAAACAGCCGGGCGCCCCACGGGTCGCACTCGTGGGGTGCTCAGCGTTGAAGAGCAAGAGGCCTGCGCTGGCCAAGGAGTTCTACACGTCGGCGCTGTTTCGAGCGGCCTACGAATATGCCGAGAAGACGTGTGGCGCTGTGATCATCGTCTCCGCCTTCTACGGCGCGGTCGCTCCGAAGACCGTGCTTCGGCCGTACGACCGAAACCTCCGGAAACTCCGCAAGAGCGAGCGCGAAGATTGGGGCGCGCGGACGGTCGGTGAAGTGTTGCCGTCGTTCAGCGTGCCTCCGCAGCTCGTGATCCTGGCCGGGAAGGTGTATGCCGATGCGCTCGTGCATGGAGCGCATTGGCATAACCTTCCGAGGCCGGAGCAGCCGTTGCGTGGGATTCGGGGATGCGGGGCACGGGTGGCGTGGCTGAAGGCGCATACGCCGGAAGGTTCGAAACCAAAACGAGCGTGACGAGGTTCTGAATGACCAAGGCGAAGAATATCGTATCCGTTCGGCCACTCGCATCATGGCGCACCTCGGTGCAGCCGCGTAGTCTTCGCCCTCGATGCGGCAGCAGCATGACGAGTTCGTCGTGGATGAACCCCAGGGGGACTCAGCTCGCCCGAAGCCCGTGAGAAAGCGTGGTTCTGCGCGCGGTCGGAGCGCGGATGGGAAGGGCGCCGATGCGTCCGCCGTTCGGCCCGGGGGCGGAGAACGCTCTTCGCGGCGTCGCGGTTTGACCGGACCGTCCAATCTAAGCGGGGAGATGGCGCCGACGACGAGTGAGCCATCGAAGGGCGCACGGAATGTACGTGTCCGCCGAACCCGCGCCGAGGATGGCGCGGCTCCGAAGACCACCTCGGATGGCTCGCGTACGCGGTCAGGTCGAGGCCGGCGGACGCTGGACGCGGCTCCAGAGGCTCCGATCGAGCCGCTCACGAGCGTCAGTCTGCTCGAGGGTTTGCTTCCAGTACTTGGGCGACAGCTCGAGGACGCGGTCGCGGGGCCAATCGGGCAGGAGGATCAATACGTCTCGCAGGTAAGCCCAGGGCTCGATGCCGTGGAGCTCGCAGGAGGCGATGAGCGAGACGGCGATGGCGTTCCATTCGGCGCCCTCGTCACTGCCGACGAAAAGCCAATTCTTTCGGCCGACAGCCTCCCGGCGGAGTTCGAGCTCCGATTGGTTGTTGTCCAGGCGCAGCCGGCCGTCGTCGAGGAATCGCGTGAGGGGCACCCACTGATTGCGGGCGTAGCCGATGGCCTGGCCGATGGGGCTCTTGGGCAATGCCGTGAGCTCCTCCACGTCGAGCCAGATGCAGAGCCTCGATCACGGGCGTCGCGAGCCTTCGGCGCTCCTCCGTCCGGCGAGCCGGCGAAAGCTCCTTGGTGTCGGCGTCGATTGCGTACAGCTTGCCGATGAACCCGAGCGCGACGAGGGCCCGCTCCTTGTCCGACGAGAGCGCCTTGAAGAAGCCGCGGCGGCAGTGGGCCCAGCATCCGACCTCGGTCACTTCCTCGGTGCGATAGAGCAGCTCGTAGACATTGTGCGCGTCGGCGAGGACGTAGCCCTTGTAACCGCGCAGAAAGTCTCTCGGCCCGTCCTGGGTGTGACGCGGCGTGAAGCGGAACAGCACGTGGTCTCGGTCCGCGACGAGCACCCAGAAATAGCCTCTGCGGCACTTCTCCTTCGCCTGCACGAGCACACCGGTCGCGTCCATGGCAATGCAATGCGAGTTTTTCGCGTCCACGGCCATCGCGTCGACGATGTACCTGAGCAGGCTCGTGGAGGCCCCCACCCAGTTGCACAGGGTCGAGCGCGCGAGCGACACGCCTTCTCGCTCGTAGATCCTCTCCTGCCTGTGCAGCGGCAACGAATTTCCGTACTTGCTCACGATCACGTGCGCGAGCAGCCCGGGCCCCGCCATGCAGCGCGGAATCGGCGCCTCGGGCGCGGGCACGATGCGCACGCCCTCCTCCGGCTTACCCTTCCTCGCGAACTTCGGCCGAATGACCCGGACTCGCACGAAGCTCGCGGACCGCCATTCGAGCGTCTCGCTCACCTCTTCGCCGATCCGTACGAAGGAGGCAGCCTCTTCACCCTGGACCTCGGGCGGAAGGAGCACGATTTCTTCGACGGGCAGATGCTCGGGCAGGATTTGCCGCCCATGGGGCGTGACCTTGCGCGCCTTTTGCTTGGGCTTTTTGCCGTCGGGAAGCCGCTCTCCGGACGGCTGCTCGGGAGGCGTCTCTGCATTCGGCGTCTCATTCGACGTCTGCTCGGAGAGCTGCTCGAGCCCGCCGAGCGCCTCGACGACGGCCTTCAACGCGAGCTGCGTCTGCGCCGGATCGACTTGCTCGGCCTTGCGACCGAAGATGTGGCGCCGAAGGCGGTCGAGCTCGATGCTAACGAGCTCGTAGAGCTTGCGGTATTCGTCGCGCTCGTGGCGAAGTTTGTCCCGCTCGCGGGAGGTGCCCGCGAGGCGGCTCTCCAGAGCGACGACCTTGGCCTCGAGCTCAGGGTTTGTCACGGGACGTGCTGATATACGTCCCGTGGCGTCTTGTAAAGTGGAAAGTTTTACCTGACCGTACCCGCATCGAGCGCGCGGATGCGCTGCTTCGCCGGCGGGAGCTGGATTCCTTCGAGGAGCCTGGCCATCTCGGCGGCCTCGATCGGGATGCACGTCGCGCCCGGCTCGAGCCCCTCGGGCACGCGGAACGTCCCGCGCTCGAGCCGCTTGTAAAGCAGGCAAAACCCCGTGCGATCCCACCAGAGGATCTTCACCCGATCCGCTGTCTTGTTGAAGAACATGAACAGCGCACCAGAGAGCGGATCCTCCCGCAGCACCTCGCGCACGGCCCCCGCGAGCCCATCGAACGAACGACGCAAGTCGAGCCGCTCGGTCGAGACGTAGATCGCCATTCGTGCCGGAATCACGCTGCACCTCCGCGCAGGGCCGCGACGACGCGGCCGAGCTGGGCGAGGTCCGCTCCCGGCGAGACGCGAATGACTTCGCCGCGCGGCAAGACGACCTCGAGCACGGACGGGCGCTCCGCCGAAACTGCGGGCGTATCCTCGATGATCGCGACCGGAAGGAACTTCGGCGCGGTCGTCGGCGAGGCGGTGGTCGGCAGGGACGCGTCCTGCTTTCCCAGCCGGCTGCTCCACGCGTAGATCATCCCAGCACTGACGCCCCTGCCCTTGGCGAACGCCCGCGCAGACAGGCCACTCTGTCGCCAATCCTCCACGATGCGCCGCCACCGGCGCTCGGTCCTCGTCGTCCGTGTAGCCATGACGAACCTCCTTCGAGGCCCGAGAGATGCACGAATGCACGCAGATGTGGAATGATGGGGGTCGCAGGACGGATACAGAATATCAGGGCCAAGAAGAATGCGGTCGGCGATCCGGCCGCGCCGATGGCGACCGACACTGCGTCGGAATGGGCGTTCCCGGCGATCCGGGGCGTGCAGGCCGGTGGCGAGTATTACTCGATCATGGTGCGGCTCCGGGATATCTCCAGGCCGTTCGCCCCCGTCGATGCGAAGCTGCCGCCCGAGCTTCGGGCGCAGCGGGTCTTGAGCAGGACGCGCGTGCCGAAGATCGCCGACTACATCACCAGCAATCCGACGAGCTATACGCTGCCAGCCCTGGTCGGCGCCGTCGATGGCCTGCCTCGATTCGAGCCAGGTCACGAGAAGAGCCACATGGGCACACTCTACATCCCGCGGGACATGACCGTTGCGGTCCTCGATGGGCAGCATCGGCGGGCGGCCGTCGCAATGGCGCTCTCGCAGGAGTACGTGAGGAAGAGGCGGGGATCGCTCGGAGACGAGAGCATCTGCGTGACGTTGTTCGTCGACGCGGGCCTCGAGAAGGCGCAGCAGAGGTTCGCGGACCTGAACCGGTTCGCGGTGCGGCCGAACAACTCGCTCGGGCTCTTGTACGACCATCGCGACGAGCTCGCGAAACTCACGCGCGCCGTCGTGCGTGACGTCTTCCTTTTTCACCAGCTCACCGATGGGGAGAAGACTTCGGTGTCGGGCGGGTCGAACAAGCTCTTCGCGCTTGCGAGCATCCACGCGGCCACGAGGGCGCTGCTTGCGGGCTTCAGCGGGAGCTTCGAGACCGCGAGGCAGATTGCCGTCGAGTTCTGGACCGAGCTGACGCGCGTCATGCCGGACTGGCACGAGGTCGGCCTCGGCAAGATCCGCGCGTCTGCGCTGCGAGATCGGTGCGTGCACGCGCATGCGGTCGTGCTCGAGGCCCTCGGTCGCGTCGGCAACGCCCTGCTGCGGGAGCGGCGCGAGGACTGGAAGAGCGTGCTGACGAAGCTCGGGACGCTCGACTGGTCGCGGGCCCATCGGCGGTGGGAGGGGCGCGCGGTTGTGAACAGCAGGGTCTTGAAGAACGCAGCGAGCGTCATCCTCACGGCGAACCTGATCAAGCATCACCTCGGCCTCGAGCTCGCCATCGACGAGCGGCGGTACGAGCCGGCGCAGGTCGGCAAGGACGACAGACCGGGGGACGAGGCTCTGCGGGCCGTCCCCGGGGCAACGGCGGCCTGATCGCAGAAGACAGGGGCGGTGCAGCTCGACGGCTGCACCGTCCGCTTTTAGCCCCCTGCCGGTCCTGAGCGTGTCCAGCAGGCCGCGTGGATCGCGCCTTGGGCCCCGTAGTACGTGAGACCGGGCGCCGAAGAAAAGCCGTCGCGCGAGGGAGGGAGCCGAAGAAAAGTCGTCGCGCGAGGGCAGGGAGGCGAGGAAAACTCGTCACGCGAGGGCAGGGAGGCGAGGAAAACTCGTCGCGCGAGGCAGGGAGGCGAGGAAAAGTCGTCGCGCGGGGCAGGGAGGCGAGGAAAACTCGTCGCGCGAGGGCAGGGAGGCGAGGAAAAGTCGTCGCGCGAGGCAGGGAGGCGAGGAAAACTCGTCGCGCGAGGGCAGGGAGGCGAGGAAAACTCGTCGCGCGAGAGCAGGGAGGCGAGGAAAACTCGTCGCGCGAGGGCAGGGAGGCGAGGAAAACTCGTCGCGCGAGAGCAGGGAGCCGAAGAAAAGTCGTCGCGCAAGGACAGGGAGCCGAAGGACCACGCTCTACAGGCCGGCCTTCGAGATCCGATCCATGAGCGTTGCCTTGCGCGCATGCCGGCTCCGAAAAGACTGCAGCAACGTGTCGAAGTCCCCCGCTCCCGATCTTGCGGCGAGATCGCGGAGGTCAACCAGAACCTCCACCGCTGCAACGTAGTTCTTGGACTGCTTGGCAGTGACGAGCGTCTCGACATCCAGCCAGAGCTGCTTCTCCTTGCCCACCAGCGCGTCCAGACGCTTCGCCCGTTCGCGCGCCGCTTGTCGCTGACGTCGGTCGGCATCGGCAACGGCTTCTCGTTCGGCGTTTTGCCTGCGCTCCACGGCGTGCCTTTCGGCGATACGGCGAATCTCGCCGATGGTTCGTCGTTGCGGCGCCGCCAGACTCGCCTTCGCCGGATCGTGGTCCTGCACGAACCGACGATGCAACTCCGCCGACACCGACAGCGTGTCCTCGGCGAACAAGCGGGCGAGCCACGTGTCCTTCGCGGCCAGCGGGAGCGTGGCGAGCCAAGCCATCAGCTCGTTTCGGCCGGGCGATGGGGTCGACATCTGCGGGCTCGTCTCCGCGGCGGCACGAAGCAGATCCGGGTCGATACGCAGGAACTCGACCAACGCCTCGAGCGAAGCGCTGAACTGCCCCATCCCTGGCGGCACGGGCGGCTCCGGCTCCTCATCGTCGAACTCGTCGGCTTGCACGGCGAGCAACCAGCCGAGGTACAGCGCCCTACGATCGTCGCGGGCGAGCTCCGCACGAATCGCGATGAGTGACGGCAGTATGCCCTCGCCAGTGTCCCAATCTTCTTCCTCGTCATCCTGCGAGGTGAAGGTCAGGACGACCTGGTCTTTGTTCTTGCGCGCCGTCAGGCTGTTTCGCGAGCAATACGGACGCACATCGGCGAGGTCGAGGAACTTCGAGGACAGGCGCACTTTGAACACGTGCGTACCCCAGTTCGTGAGATACAGAAACGCGTCGAAGTAGCGGAACATCCACGCGTCTTCGTCGCCCTTGAAGTTCCCCCACTCGTAATGGTTGACGAAGCTCGTTGGCGTGATGCGGGCACGCGTCGAGTACGAACGGAGCTCGGCCATCTCCTTTTCGGTGAGAGATCTGTCGATCGCCTGAAATTCATAATACTGATACTCACTCATTCATCATTCGCCCCTGCGATGCTTCGATCCAGCGCGGTACGGGAACCAAGAGCGGCGCCGGGCGACCCCACGGGATGGGCAACGGGACCGCCGTGCGGCATACGAGATGCAGCGTCATCCCCTCGTGGCCAACCACGGACGCCTGCATGGCCGGGTTCTCCACACCATCCTTCACCTGCCAGGCGTGCAGCGTGAGCAGGCCCGTGCGATGCGCACCGCGAAGCCGAGCCTTGAACGCGGAGAGGCCGAGCCCCGTCACCTCACCGCGGTCATCGAGCTCCCGGAACAGCTCCACGATGAGCGCGTCGTGCGAGCTTTCATTGACGACTGCCTGCACGCGGGCGGCGAAAGCGTCGAGCGGCAGCGTGAGCAAGCGGGGGCGCCCTTCGCGGCGCTTTTCATCCTCGTGGACCTTGCGCGCGAAGTCTTTTGCGGCGGCGTATGCCTTGGGAGAGAGCGCCCCGACGACGTCGTCGAGCGCGGCGAACATGGTCCGACGCGACCATCGCTGCACGAGATGAAACGTGGTTCGTCGGGAACGAACCGCAGATGCGGCGACCACCAAGGGGTTCACGTCCTCGGCGCGCTGGCACGTGGCGAGTTCGAGGAGCCCGCGGTTGTACGCTTGGAGCAGCCGAGCCTTGAACGCCGACAGCGTCGGGCAGGCTGGGACCCCGTCACGCTCGCGGGGCAGGCGGAAGAGCGGTGCAATGAACACGCCGTCGTCATGTACCCCTTCGGTCACGCTGCGAGCCGCTGACTCCATGCCCGAGGCGAAGGCGCGAAGGGATGCGTTCACGAGCCCAGGTGCACGCCGACGCTCAGCTTCGAGTTTGGCACGGGCGAAAAGCAGGACCGCGGCGGCACCGTCTCGCGAGAGAACGCTGAACGCGTCCGGCCCCGATCGGAGCCGCCTTCGCGAGGCCGGAGGCGAGGGCTCGAACGGCGCGGGAGGCGGACGCACGGAGGACATCGCGACCCTGGATCGCATGTTCCGCGCCAAACCGCAAGAGGGGACAAACCTTTCGCTACGGGCCGTGGCTCCCGCGCGGACGAGGCTTCTTCAGGTGCAGGCTCTTGGAGGCGGACACCCGCTCGTACATCCGCGCGAGTTTGTCGGCGTTCATGTGGCCCATCCGCTCGACGACCGCCTCGAGCTCGCTCTCCTCGGGAAGCAGCACCAAGAACATCGGCGTCAAGCCGAGCGCGCGAGCGATGCGATCGACGGTGCCTACGGTGAGCACGACGTGTCCGCGCTCGATGAGTGAAAGGTGGCTCACGACGATGCCGGTCTTCTTCCTGAGCTGCTCGAGCGACATCCCTCGCTCGAGGCGGAGATCTCGGATCCGTGCACCTAGCTTGGCGACAAACGGGTGTAGATCCTCGCGGCGAGACACGCTCGTTCTCATCTCGCTGGGGCGGGAGCAGCGCAGAAGTAGAGCAAACCGCGCTTCGAGTCTTGGATCCCCGCCTGCCGCTCGATGAACGGGGTGAGGGGCGAGGCGGCGACGAGCTTGATGCTGCCCTCGCGCTCTGCTCGTAGGAGAGCCGCCTCGAGCGCAGCTCGAGGAACTGCGACGAGCGCCCCACGGAGGATCGGCAGCGGCACGCCCTGCGTGTTCTTGTAGGCCGGATGAAGCCGGCTCATCGCAGCGAGGAGCTCGCTTATGACCGACGGATCCGGGCCTGCCTCACGCGCCGCGAGGGTGCGCTGCGCGAACAGCAGGACGTCGGCGAGCTCGGGGATGCGGAGCTGCCGGAACACGTCGTTCACCTCCTCGATGGGCGTGCGATGACGCCGTTGTGGCTGTGTCGGCTCTGCCAGCGATGGCGACGGCCTGGTCGTCGAGCGTGGGCTCGTGGAGCTCGGCGCGGGCTGCGCCTCCCCGCAGCCCAGCGTGCGGGCGAAGGGCCGCTCGACGCTGATGATGCCCGCCACGTCACGGGCGCGGTCGTGTTGCTCGTTTTCGGTGGCCATGTACCCTCCGAGCACGGGGGCTGTCGCCGGCACGGATCACCATCCCCAGGCGACCGCGGTGGTATGCCTCGACGAACGCACCCCAATGCGCGCTCTGCACCGCGGCCGTCTGCGGATGATGATGAATTGCAAGGACAAACGCCTCCGCATGGGCGGCGCTCATGGCCCGGCGCAGAAGCCGCATGTCCCTTACTCTCTAAACACGAGCCGACGCAGGCGACCCGTCCAAAGAAAGTGCACGCCCGCGTGCAAGGGGCTATCAGGGCGGGCTGCTGCTCTTTTGCTCGTTTTGCCGCAGTCCCTCGAGCGCCGCGGCGATGTACTTGTTCCGGACCGCCGCGTGATGACTGCCCCTGTAGTCCTGTTCATGCTGGCGCAGCGTGGAGAGCGCCTCGGCGAACTGCCCGCGCGAGAGCATTTCCCGGGCTTGTTCGAGGTTTGTCGTCTCCGGGTCGTTGAGAGGCACGGGGCCGGCAGGGGGACGCGAGGGCGCGACGACAACCACGGTGGGGCTCGGTCCGGGAGTGGCCGGGGGCGCGACGACAGAGGAGCTTCCCCCACGTCCGCTCTCGTCGACCACAACGGAGAGTACCATCGGCACCGCATGCCGCGCGGCAGGCGGCTCGTCGCGGGGCCAGAGCGCGACCGCGCCACCCCCGCCCATGGCGCCGACACCGATCAGGAAGAGCGGGTGCTTGATGATGCGCTCGAGCACCGCCTTGGCGGTGGCCCGAGCGGCAGGCGCAGAGCCCCGGGGCGCGACCGCTCGGATGAGCCGCTCGCCCGAAGCCGGCGGTTCGGAAGGCGGCGACGGGCTCGGCGCCAGGACGGGAGGAAGCACCTCGTCGAAGCCGAGCTCGCGGGCGACGCGGCGCCAGACTTCGTGCCGTGCCTTCTCGATGAAGTCGGGCGTGAGGTCCTCCGGGCGGAAGACAGTATCGAGGCCGAAAGGCAGCAACATGAACGGCGTGAAATCCCGGCCGAATATCTTCTTCACCCTGCGCCGGAAGACGTCCTTGGCCTCGACGAGCCTGGCCTGCGCGGTGTTGCGCGAGACCCCGAGCGCCGCGGCGATCTTCGGCAGGGACTCCCCGTTGAACTCGGCCCTGACGAGTACGTCGACGAGCTCCGCGTCCATGGTCTGGAGCACGCGTTTGACGACCTGATCGAGCTCATGATGCTCGAAGCGCTCGTGCGGGTTCTCGTCGCTGGGCACGTCCACGCCGGCGTCTGCCTCGGGGGTCTCGAAGCGGTGGCGGTAGAGGCGATAGTGCTCCGCCGCCTGCTGTTTGCAGATCATTTCGAGCCAGTCCTCGACCCCCGCAGATGGGACCTTGTCGAAGTTCTTGTAGACCTTCACGAAGACGAGCTGCGCGAGGTCGTCGACATCCGCCTGGCGCACGCCCATTCGAGCCAGGATCCCGAGAACGGTCAGGAGATGCGCCGCGTAGAAGCGGAGAAAGGCGTCGCTGGCGTGATGCAGGAACGGGAGGAGGAGGCGCACGACTACAAACACGCGCCGAGATGGGCGACCCGTCCAATAAATCGTACGGCTTTCTGCGCGACGGCTGCTTCACCGGATGTCGAAGGGAACAACCAGGCCGACCCGGACTGCGCCAGTGAGACGCGGCGCGCGCCAGAACTCCTCGCCATCGACGATGACCACCGGCCGGCGTGGCACGTAGGCGATGTCCCCGTACAGCTCGAGAGCGAAGAAGCGCGCCAGCCAGAATCCCCCGCCGAGCCGCGCGCCGACGTCGATGGTGACGTCCTCTGCATCTGGCCTCTTCTCCTTTTCGGCGTCGATCGAGAGCATTGCGACGTCGCCGAAGACGCATGCGCGGGCGAAGGTTCGAGACGAGAAGAGAGCGTGACGCCCACACGCCAGTGCGGACACACCCGCGCGTTCAGCATCGACGTCCTGCTTCGTCGGCAAGGCCCAGGCGTGGTCGTACTGCCCTTCGAGACCGATGGAGAGCCAGTTCCACCGCGCCTCGATGCCCGCCGCGAGGCTCAAGGCGGTCTCGGGGGCGCTCCACCAGGCAGCCCCCATGTTCGCGTAGATGGCGAGCTGCGGCTGCCCCGCCGAGCGCGCTGCGGCCTTGGGTGCCAAGGGGCCCCCTGCAGGTTGAAGCGGCTCGACGCGAGCAGGAGTCGAGGGAGATGGGGGCGGAGCGGCGGATGAAGGCGCGGAAGGCGCGGGTGTTGCAGACGAGCTCGAAGCTGCCGGGGCCGCGGGCGGGATCGTCAGTGGGTCGATGATGTCGCGCAGGTAGAAGACGATGCGATCGGCGAGCTGGTCGCAGCGCCACGATTCCGCCTGGGTGACGTGCTCGGCGACAATCTCACCGTTCTCGTCCTGCGCCTCGATGTGCGCCTCGATTCGCTGCGGCGTGAGCACCAACTTCACGGAGATGGCGCGCGACGCGTCGTCGGTGAAGGGGTCTTGCCCCTTGAGCTTCGTGGCGAGGGCGGCCTGGATGTAGCTCTTGTCGGGGCAGTTTTTCGGGGCGTTGGGGCCGGGGGCGTAGTCGAGGCGCCACGGCAGCACCTGGGGTGGCTGCGCCGCCGCCTCCGAGGTGCCGCAGAGCAGCGCCGCGACGAGGAGAAGGCGCGCCTTGCAAGGGCGTGGAGTGGAGTCGCGCATGACCTGAATGACCAGGTTTGTCCCTGGCGCGGAGCATGCCCGTGGGGCGCACGAGGCGCAAGCGTTCGCGGAACGCGGCTGCGCTTACGATTGGTTTGTCCGAACGTTGACGGAGTCCAGGCGCGGAGGCTAGGTTTTACCGCGTGCGCTCTTTCAAGACCTTCGCCTCGTACCTCGGCCTGTTGATCACCTTCGGGCTCGCTGCATGTGACGCAGAGAGCTGCGACGGCAACATCGAGCTCGTCAGCGTCTGTTACAACGACGCGCAGGAAGAGGTCCCGTGCTGCGGCCCGGCAGGGGAGAAGTACGCGTGCCCGCCCGATGCTGGCGATGATGCCGAGGTGGATGCCGGCGATGGCGCCGAGGTCGATGCGGGCGAAGATGATGGAGGTCCAGGAGCGACGTGCCCTGGAGACTGCATCACGCCAGGCAGCGGTGGCTTCAACCGGCACCCGTCGTACGTGTGGTTCGGCAAGGAGACGGATCCTCCGCCGCCGCCACTTCCTGCCGAGCCCTACGAGAGCTGGGTGGACGTCGCGTTCGCTGAACCTTCGTGCCCGATATGCTCCTGCGTGGCGCCCTCCGTGGGGTGCGTCCTGCCGAGCGCGTGCAACGCAAAGTCGACCGCTTGTCAAGACAATTCGCTGTCCACCCTCACCCCTTTCGATCCTCCTGCCGACTGGGACGGGAGTTGTTCCTCGTCGAGCCCCATCCCAGCAGGCGTTCTGTGCGACGGAGCTCCGTGCGTTCGATCGTTGGTGGTCGAACCGCCCATGGTCGCGCCGTGCATCGCGGAGCCGGCCATACCGCCCGAGGGGCAGCCTCTCCCACCGCCGGTTCGAACGAGGGCCATCGAGTACGCGGCCGGCGACGTGGGGACCTGCGACATCGCCAGGATCTGCGTCCTCCCGCCACCACCAGGCTACAGGCTTTGCCGCGTCGCCTACGGGCTAGGAGCCGTGGCATCGTGTCCAGCGGGCTGGACGGACCGACATGGTGGTTGGGCGGAAGTCGAGGAGCAGCGAGTTTGCTCGGCCTGCACGTGCGGCGATCCGCAAGGGGGAGCATGCTCGGTACGGGTCCGGGCTTATGCGAATGAGTCTTGCACGAACGAGCAGGGAGTTCTCGTTCTGCCCTCGACCGAGGGCCCGAAGTGCGTCGACCTGCCGATGGGCACGGCGCTCGCGAGCAAGGCGGCCGAGGTCATCTTCTCAGAGCCTGGTACCTGCGAGCCCAGCGGGGGTGAGGTCATCGGCGCGGCGTATACAGGCGCTCCCGTCACCTACTGCTGCGTCCCGGAGCTCACTCCTCCGCCATAGCGAGTCCGGCGCTAGAATCCGCAGATCCCGTTCGAGCAGACGAGGTTGAAGCAATCCTCGTTCTTCGTGCAGGGATAACCGTCCTTCCACACACAGGTCCCACCCAGGCCACATAGCTGTCCGGGGAGGCAGTCGGCCCATGGGATGGGACCGGCGATCGGGACGCATTCCCCATCGACCTCGCACTGCTGGCAGCCATCGCAGACGACCTTGCAGCAGACACCAACGGCAGCGCAGATGCCCGTCGCGCATTGCTCGTCGGTTTCGCACTTGTAACCTGTACAGACGGGACAATGGCCAAGCAAAGAGCCGCAGTCGACGCCCGATTCGTCCCCATTCTGGATCCCATCGTCACATCGGACGCAGAGGCCATCCCAACAGTACCCACCTGGGCAGTCAGCATCCACGTTGCACGTCCCCGGGCACAGCGGGCATGAGCCGCCGCAGTCGACGTCGGTCTCGTCCCCGTTCTTCACCTCGTCATCGCACCGCGAGCACACGTTCCCGACCTCGCATGTATGCCCCGGCTTGCAGTCCGCGTCCTGCAGGCACCCGATGCACGTGCCCGCGCCGTCGCACACGCCGGGGCACTTATCCGGGCCGGGACACGAATCCATCACGCAGCGGAAGCCCACGCGCTCGTTGAAACTGCGACAGGTGCCGTCGCAGATCCAGCCCGTGCACATGGGCGGCCTGCCGCACTCGACGCCCGTCGTACACGGGCAGCCCTCGCCGCCGTCGGCGCATGCCGCATCTGTGCACGAGGGAAGGGCAAAGAAGGCGGGCAGAAGCAGAGTGAAGGTGAGCGCGGCGACGAAGCGATGAAGGTTCATCCGGGCCTCCTTGGCCACACGCATTGTACCTGCGCGAGCCAACGATCCGAGGTGGAGGTGCGCCGTGGCAGACAGCACCTGGAGTTTCCACCACCGTCTCATGGCGTCCTGCGGTCCAACTCGGGAGCCCGCGATAAGCTCTCAGGTTCTCGAGAACAGGCTGAAGCGTTTCATGTCCAGTGTATCCGCTATCCAGCCCATGCCAACGCCGTCGATGATTGGGAACACCGCCCCGGCGCAGCGGACAGGGAACGATTTTCGTTTGAAAATCATAGCGTCCGCCCCCCAAACCACGAAGAGTTGCGCTGCGCTCTTCCATGGGTTGCTGCCGATCTCGGCGCATAGATCCTCTACGCTGAGCGGCAAGATGAGTCGGGCGGATGGCACCAGAAGGGCCGCTACGGTGCCACGAGATATGCTATCCTGAATAATCGCCGCGCAGACACTAAGCCAATAGAATGCCAGCGCGGGTAATAGATCCCCCT
Organism: Polyangium spumosum; assembly: GCF_009649845.1. Lineage (NCBI taxonomy): Bacteria > Pseudomonadati > Myxococcota > Polyangiales > Polyangiaceae > Polyangium > Polyangium spumosum. The sequence goes on along the minus strand of NZ_WJIE01000027.1, from coordinate 40,619 downwards.
CGTCGAAGAGGAGTTGCTCGGCTTGGTCCAGCGTCCGAGGTTCAATCATAACACCACGGCGCTCGCAGGTCGCGGAAAACGTAAGATACTTCTCGATGCCTGTAGCTTCTGAGCGCAGCGCCTCGTCGCTCACAGGCGAAAGCGCCAAGCGGATGTGATGCTCGAAGGTGTGAGAATTCATGCTGTCACTTAGCTCCCAGAAGAGCATCGGATGGCCAATGTCAGTACCCCAGGTGCCGCGAGCCGTGGGACCTGACGTAGGGAGTCAACCTGCGATCTTCTTACTTACCCGGCGGCTTGGGGCCCGAGGGCAGGTTGGGAGGGACGGGGAGTCCACGGCTCTTGTAGTAGACCGGGCTCGTCTTGTTGAGCTGGTTGGCTCTGTTGTCGCCAGCCGGTGTGCCCGGGGCCGGCTTTTTCTTGCGGATGCTCGCGGTACTGGCACCGCCGCCACTTCGACCACTGCCGTTCCTCATGATTGCCCCTCCATCTCCAGGACACCAAGATGATGCTACAGCCCTCGCCGCGGCAAGCTCAGCGCGCGAACCCCGATCCGCAGGCTACTCCTGCACGAACGGGGATCAACCCGTCCGCACCTGCCGCGCGACCGTCGCGACGAGGAGCTGGGTCACGCGGCGCATGAAGGCGTAATCGAGCGTCTCCCACGTGTCCGTGGGCCGATGATAGTTCGGATTGCGAAATTCCGCGGTGTCGGTCCAGAGCATGGCCGGGATCTTCGCCTTCCAGAACGGCGAGTGGTCACTCCGATGCAGCACGGGGAGCCACCCTTCGAGGCCGAGGTAGACCTTCAGTCCCACGACCGGCAGCTCGGGGACCAGCGCTTCCGCCTGCTTTGCCGCGAGCTCCACGAGGTGGTTCGAGCGCTGGTTCGTGAGCAGACCGATGAAGTCGCCGACGTCCGGTGCGCCGGGGACCGGGAGCGGCATTCGTTGCGAACCTGCCTCGTGGCTCGCATATCCGACCATCTCGAGCACGTGCACGGCAGCGATCGATGCGCCGGCTGGTTGCCGGCGCGCGACGAATTCGACGCTGCCGAGGAGCCCGTCTTCCTCGCCATTCCACGCGACGAAGCCCACGGGCAAGGACGTCCCGAGGCTCGCGACTGCTCGCGCACAGGCGAGCATGGCGGCGATGCCGCTCGCGTTGTCGTCCGCGCCCGGCGTATCGGGCACGCTGTCGTAGTGGGCGCCGACGAGGACCAGGGGGCGATCGACGGCCCCGCGCGGCATTGCGACGACGTTCCGCAGCTCGCCCTCGATCTCGACGGCATAACCGAGCTCCTCGAACGCATCCGCGATGAACTGAGCGGCCTTTCGGTTCTGGGCGCGCTGGACGAACATGTGCCGCGGTTCGGCGAGCTCGACGACGGTCTTGAAGAGTTCGGGCTCACTCACGTCTGCGAGCGCGTCGATCAGGCTGCCACCATGGGTCGTGGCCTTCGTGCGTCGGAGCTCCATGGGCTGGGTGTCCTTTCTCCTGGGATTCTACAGGTCTCTCACCCGACGTGGCGCATCCAGCGCCGGTCAGCCTCCGACAACATGCCCCGCGCCACGGTCGCTCGCCGCAGCACCGAAAGCACTGCCGCTGGATCGCATCCGCAGAGCCCGGATGCCCACGCGGGGTTCGCCTCGACCACACCCCAGCCGCGCCCCGCCATTCGCCCGACGTCCACGACGACCGCGGGAGGCAGCTCCACGTCGGCATCCTCGAGCACCGCTTGGATCGACGCAGACGCCGCCTCCACCTCCGCTCGGTCCGCCTCCCACTCACCCGCCGCATTCCGAGCGAGCTCCCCACTGCAAATGTAGGGCGAGAATGCCGCCACCTCACGCTCCCGCACGAAGAACCGGAACTCCACCTCGAATACGACCGGTTCGCTCACCAGCACGGGCAGGTCGGGAGGCAACACCGGATCCGGGTCGAGCGCGGCTCCGTTCGCATAGACGCGGGCGGGGAAGCACTTCTCGTCGGTCGGCTTGATGAACACGCGCTCCTGGATCGACAAGGCTTCCGCAAGCGTCGTGAGACGCACGTCACGAAGGCGATGGCGCTCGGGCAACCGCGGCAGCCAGTCGCTCGTCGGCTCGAGCAGCGTGATCCCGAGGTCGTTCGCGATCGCGTCCGCCAGAATTGTCTCGCCGTAGAACACCGGCTCGCGCGCCGCGAGGCCGTCTGGGCAGCGGAACGAGTGCAGGCGCTCGACGTCCCAGCCGACGGAGATCGCCGCGGAGAAGAGCGCGTTCGAGTCAGGACTGTAACGATGCGAGAGGACGAGCGTCGGCACGCGCTCGGATGCTACACGAAGTCGTGGGAGCCGCGCCATCCAGCGTGGGAAGGAACAACGATCAGGCGTCGTCGTCCGTCCCTCCCTCTCCCTTGATGATTCGCTGAAGCGTGCCTCGATCGATGCCCAGGATTCGACTGGCTTCACTTTTGTTTCCGCGGACCGAATTGAGGACCCGACGGACGTACCAGTCGCGAACGTCGTCCAGCGATGTCTTGTTCTGAAGGATTCTCTTGGGAATCGCAGGATCAGGGCTCTCTTCCTTTTTCCCACTGCGCGTGGGGCCTTCGTGCGCATGCATCCCGAGCAACCACGAACGCAGCGTATTCTCGAGCTCCCGGACGTTCCCTGGCCATGGGCGTGAGCCGGCCTCGTTCTGAACCCACGCCTTGGCATCATCGCCGAAACCCCGGAGGACAGAGGAAAGCTCCCTACGCTCATCCATGAACTTCTCGACCAACTGGAGGCCGATGGGAGCGATATCTTCGGGGCGGTGGCGGAGAGGTGGGATCTTGATGACGTAGCCAGCGAGTCGCTCGTAGAGGTCTCGTCGAAACGTCGCCCGTTCTACCATCTCTTCGATGGGGCGCGATGTTGCAGCGATATACCGAACATTCACGTGGACCTCCTTGTTGGAGCCGACGGGAGTGATCCGGTTTGTCTCGATTGCGCGGAGCAGCTTTGCTTGCACGGGGAACGAGAGGTCCCCGAGCTCGTCGAGGAAGATGGTTCCCCCGTCTGCCTCGACGATCTTGCCTTTCCTACTCTTCACCGCACCCGTGAAGGCGCCCTCTTCATGCCCGAACAACTCCGACTCGACGAGCTCGCCGGGCAGGGCGGCGGCGTTCACCACCTGCATCGGCGTGGAGCTGCCTCCTCGTCCCAGCGCTCCTTGCTGGATCGCACGTGCGATGAGCTCTTTGCCCGTCCCGGTTTCTCCGAGGATGAGGACGTTCTGGTCGCAGATCGCGTCGCGCAATGCGAGCGTGTCCTCGAGCGAGTGCCCGAAGCATGCAGCCCATGCTGCTGCGCGCACACGCTGAGCTTGCTCGGATACCCCAACGAATGCTTTGAGCTCGTGGGATACGCGCAATGCAGCGTAGAGAAGGCTCTGCACATCACCCTTGTCGACCCCCATCTGCTTGATCGCGGCGTCGCCGAGCAGGGCGAAGGGGTTGATGTGTCCATCGCTGCTGGGGCTGATGATCCTGTGATGTCCTGCAGCCAGCAATAGCCTGCGGGCATCGCGCGGGTGCCCGTCGAGAACGAGTTTGCTCGCGATCTCGATGATCTCGCTGATCGAAACGTCGAGCAGCCCGGACACCCCTCCAGGGACACGATCGAAGAACGGGTTGCCGAGGAACACGCGGACCATGGCCTTGAGCCGCGGCGGATCCAGCGCGGCTTGGGCGAGCTTCGACGGCTTGGGCTCACCGGACGATGACTGCTGCATGACGCCGCGATGCTGCACGGCGCTGCGGCGCAGAACAACAAAGCTGCGCGTCGGTCTCCGAGGTGCTGCGCTTTGCCTTGAAGATCAACAGGTTACAGTCGCTCGTCTCATGGGTACGAAGGTTGCGTTGGGCTCCAGCGACCCAGGCGAACGCCGTGTTTGCCCGGGAATACTGAGAAGGAGACCATCATCATGCCGAAGAAGCCTCGTGCCGCTGCCGCCCCTATCTCGAACGACGCGGCTGTCGCTCCGCCGAGCAACCACCCGCAAGGCGGCGACGCCTCGGTCCAGAAGATCCTCGATACGACCCCGAAGGTCTTCCGGTTGTACCACAATGCCAGCGGTCTCAGCGCAGTCCTGTTTGGTTACATTCGCGAGCAAGAGCTCTTCAAGCAGGCTGGCTGCAAGGACATGGAGGAGTACGCACAGCAGCACCTTGGAGTCGAGAGCACCCCGATGTACAAGAAGGTCGCCAGGGCCAGCAAGGCGGGCTGGAAGTATTACCGCGAGCACTTCGAGCGGAGCGTGCAGCGCATCGTCGCGGGGCACGATCCGCTGGCCGAGGAGAACGCAAAGCTGCCCAGCATGACGGCCCTCGCGCTGCTCTCTACTGCGTTGAAGTCGGTCCCCGAGGACAAACGAGACCAGTTTCTCGCGGGCGTGCTCACGGGGAAGATTCGCGCGGAGGACATGGCGAAAAGGGATCGTGCTGCAACGAAGAGCAGCGATCGACCTCCGGCCACGAGGGCTTTCGAGGCGATGCGCGCGGCCGAGGAGTCGCTGCGGGAGTGTTCGAAGGGCGTGCTCTCGGCGGAGGAAAGGGAGCACCTCCACCGCCAGGCCAAGGCGCTCGCTGATCTTGCGGCCGACCTGCTCACGAGGCTCGCCGCAGAATGAGCCCCGGTGTCCAACGAAGGACCAGGAGCGCTGTCGCGAAGCGGCTGAAGAAAGGGCCAATTCCACGTGCGGCCGAGAATCGACGCGTGCACGATGCGGCGATTGCGTTTGCCTCCGATGGGACCGTGCTCGTTGCCCTGTCCCAGCTCGTGGGATCGGATGAACTCGCTACGGTCCTCGAGCGTGCGCGCTCGGAAACTGGGGCGGTCTTCGTGGGCGTGCCGCTCGAGGAGCGAGAGCTCAGCCAGTTCGTGATTCCTCGCCTGCAGAAGGCCAGCGTGGAGGCCGCCGCCTGGGTCCTGGGGGCTCGAAGGGCTGCGGCCCCAAAGCGGGTCAGCAGGCGCAGGATACGCGCGTAGCCTTCTCGTCGCCCGCACACCCGCCATTGCCCGATCAAGCCAGCCCGCCCCATCCAGAGCCTCTTCCCGCTCAACGCGGCCCGCGCACGGCTTTGTGTTCCTTGTCACACCGAAGAAGCGAATGCAGCTTGTTTCCTGCGGTTCGCCTACGGAAACGGCGCGAGCCCCCTCCTCTCCTCCAGCCCGGAATGGACGTCCAAACCTGCCAAAGCGCCGACCAGGTCGGGCAGCCAGTGACAGGAACAACGAGTCGCACCATCAATGGTTTCGCGTACTTGCAGCATGCGGGGGTTGAACCTGGAGGGCAGGATCGGTCGTCCCAGATGCCCCTCGGACCACGAGGCTGTCGGTGCCCTCCGGGGCATGTCGAAGGCTACCAGCCCATGTCCCGGAGCCGTCGACGGAAGCCGCGCGACTTCGCGATGCGGACCTCGTTCTTGCTGATGTCCCCATGCATCTGCCGGTGCGAACGCGGGACTCTCTTCCCGAGTTGGTGCTGCGCCAGCGCCTTTCCCTTGTATTGCTTCACGGTGAACGTGCCGAACTGGTCGAGGTAGAGCTTCCCACTCTCGGCGATGGCACTCATCGTGACGTCCAGAAAGACTGCGGTCACCGAGTTGACTGTATTCTCCGGCAGACCGCAGATCATTGCTACTTCCCTGTCGATCAAGCGCTTCGTCCACCGTCGGCGTGCAGGTTCGGTGTCTTCATCTTCGGGCAGATCGGCATCAATGCCCGGTTCGTCAATATCATGCATGTGGACCAGGATGCGCGCCTTCGTCCATCGCTGCAAGATCCACCGACTGCGGCGGCGTTCGTTCTTCATGATTATTACGGCGAGCCCTGTCATGCACTCTGGTTTTGCGCTATTAGCTCCATCATGTCGGTCATCCGAGTTTGGCCCAGGGTCGCTGCTGCGGATGTTCTGGCCGGCACTTCCGACGAAGAAATGGCCAAGGTGGAGGGGCTCCTCAGTCCGCTCATCGAGCACACGCCGGATCTGGACGAATCCGTGGCAGTCCGGATCGTCCGTGCGCTCACGCGTCCGCCGCTTGTGGAGGGAGCGCCCAAACGCTGGATCGAGCCCTACCGAGAGCTCGGCCTCGAGAGCAGCTGGCGAGACGCCGCCTGGCGGCTGCGGGTTCGTGACGATGAGAAATTCTGTGAGGTCTGGGAAACCGCCGGCGAGGTGCTCGACACGTGGTGGGGCGTCCGCAACGGCGACATGATCCAGGTCGGTGACGCTCGGCGCCGAGATGAGAATGCCCCCGCGCAATCACTCTATACGTTCCGGCTCACCGTGACCGTGCCCCGTGAGGCTACCGTGCCAAATCCGGGCAAGACCCAGGCGCCTCCGCCTCCTGTGCGCCCTCTCGGGGCCCGGCAGGGTGATTGGGCCGCGGTGGAGGCGCTGGCAAGCTTCCTGGCGTCCAGGGTCGACGCAACGTTCAACGGCGCAGCTCGGCTGCGGGAGCAGCCGTTGTTGGCTCCCATCTGCGCCCTCGCTGCCACGGTCTGGACGGCCATGCAGCACCCGAAGATGCAGACGAAGCACCGGGCCCCCATCTACAAGATGGCCGCGTTCTACGCCTGCCTCGACAGCCTCGCGCTCGGGGAGCACCGGGAAACCGCCGAGCGTATCCTCCGCCGTGATCATCCTCGGCACATCCACATCGACGCGAGCAGCGCCCCCGAGGACTACACGCATCCGCAGTGGCGCAGCGGGCTGGGCATGTTTGCCAAGGACGACAAGAGCGGTCACCTCGTGCTGGTGACCGAGCACAACCGTAAACAATTCGCGCCGCTGATTCTCTTCTCGCTCGCCCATGGCGAGCCTTGGTAGACTGAAAAAGAACGGCCCGGTCAGCTTCCACCCTGACCGGGCCTGAACTCGCGGGATCCTGGCCGACGCGAGCAGGTTCATTCTCCATCACCTGTCGTCGTTCGGCAACCCTTTCGGAGGGCAGCCATGCCGAAGAACGACCTCGCCACCGCCCGAGCGGAGCTCGCGGCCAAGTTGACCCACGCCCTGAACGAGGCGCTCGCCCCGAGCGCCGCGCCAGCACCGATCGTGCTCGTCGATGCCCCTGGTGGGCTGGGCAAGAGCCACATCACCGCCCGGCTCCTTCAGCATCGGCGTGTCACCTGGTTTGGCGAGCGGAACAGACTTCTTGGAGCCGTGGAAGGTTACCTGAGCACGCCTCTGCTCGGCGTGGTTCCACTTCCTCCCGCGACAACAACAGCAGTGACGAGCAATGCTGGCATCGAGAAGCGCCCCTCCCGCGAGGACGAGGGCTTCTGCTCCCAGTTCGACAAGCGCATCAAGCCGCTCCAGATGTTCGGCCTCGGGCGTTTCGAGCAACGGATGGGCTGCAAGTTGTGCCCCGACCGTGACACGTGCAAGTACCAGAACTGGCGACCCTCGAAACCTTGGCTCTTCGCCTCGCACGCTCGGCTGGGCCTGCGCAACGACGACAAGTATCTCTTCGAGGGCCGTGAAATCGTCGTCATCGACGAGTCGCCCGTCAAAGAAGTCCTTCAGGCGGTCACGCTGGAGCCGTACGAGATCCATCAGATCTTGTCCGCCTTGAAAGCGCCCGACGTGGTCGCCCTCGGCGAGCTCTCGACCAGGGCATTTACACAGCTCTTCGAGGTCGTCTCCGACCTGCTCGACGATCCGCCTCCCAATCGGCGCCGGATCGAGCTTCGCGTGCTGCTGCGCGAGCTCGGCTATGTGTTCGTCGACGGTCTTCCCCGAGCAGAAGAACAAATCCGAGCCGCTGCCCGTCTTCTCGCCGGACAGCCAGAAGGTGGCGAGCGCGAAAGGCAGAACAAGGACATGGGCGCTCACGTTTGTCGAATTGATCCGATGAGCACGGCGTACCTGATTCAGAAGCTCGAGTTCATCGGGGGGCAGGGGCTTGGAGCGAAGCTCCACAAGCTCGCGGATGCCCTGGCAGCCGACACCGGGGCAAGACCGACCTGTGTTCTCGTCCTGCCGTCAGGCGAGTCGAGGGGCGGGATCATTGCCGGGCAGCGGGTAATTCCTCCGGTCCCGCCACAAGTGCCCATCGTCATCCTGGACGCGACCTGCGATCAACTGCTTTACGCCTACATGTTTCCTGACCGGCCACTCCTTCACGTGCACGTCGAAGCACAACAGACAGCAAGGATCATTCAGACGATCGACTACAGGTATCCAGCCAGCACGCTCGGGGATCCGAACAGCCCATCGATCAACCGGCTGATGGACATCGTCGACAAGTACAAGGCGGAGAATCCGGGCCACAAGATCGCCGTGATCGTGCAGAAGCACCTGTTCGCTGCCAAGCCCCAAGTGAAGAAGCGGATCCTCGAGAGCGTCAAGGAAGAGGACGTAGCGTACTTCTGGTCGAACCGCGGTGAGAATGCGCTGAAAGACTACGACGCGCTCTTCGTCCTCGGCGCCCCCGAACTGCACCCGCTGGAGATCGAGGCACGGGCGAGGGCCTACATCTCGACGGAGCCGCCTGCCTCTTGGGAGGACCCATTCGACTACCGGCTCGTCCCTTCACCGAACCAGGACTCCTCGGAGGGCTACGTCGTGGCCGACGATGGCACACGTCTCATCGAACGCAGGTTCCGTCGAGGACCTTTCTCGGTCTTCTGGGCGTTCCACCAGGCCGAGTACGCCCAGTCGATGCTCCGCCTCCGGCCCTATGATCCGCATAAGAAGAAGACGATCTACTTCTTCTCGAACGTCGACATTCCCTACTTCGTCATCGAGCGGAAGACGGAGGACGAACTGCTGGGGCGAAAGCCCGATCTCCTTCTCCGGGCCCGTGATGCGTTGATGAACGAGCGGGCCGCTGGACGGCAGGGGATCATCACGCAAAAGGATCTCGCGGACCTGCTCCGGGTCAGCAAGGTCGCGATCACGAAGGCAAAGAAGAAGTATGGGCGGACCGGTCTCTGGCGAGAGATCGAGGTTCTTCTTGGCCACAGCCAGAACGCCACAGCAGGATCGGCTGGAGCCTCGGGGCCTTCTTCTTGAGTAATGATCTCACTCAGGTCGGAGGGCGGTCGCGAAAAAAAGAACCAATGTCCCTGCCGCAGCCTGACGGCTGCGGAGGGACTCCTGTTATCCCCGTCGAGCCGGTGAACCGGTGCCCTACCAATCTATAGTGGGGGAGGTTAACCGGCCTGAACGCCGGTGGAAGGATGGAGGGCCTCCAGCCGGAGGCTGCGAGGTCCGTGGGTCTTTTTTTCTCGCGGCCAGGTCTCAACTATCGCCGAACGCGAAGTCTCACGGGACAAGACCGTCGCAGAAGAACGCGGTTCTACTCGCATCTCCGCATGTCGAATTCTTCTTGCACCAGCAATCGTTCCTCTTATGCTTCGCCATCCTGACCCGAGGCTGTAAATGAACATCACGGTCACGACAAACTTCGATGGCGGATTCGATGACGAGGAGATCGAGTGGCTCCGGCGTCAAGGAAAGGAGGAGCCTCCCGCAGCGGAGGACGAGTACATCTCTCCGGCGGAGAGCAACGAACTCTTCATGAGAGGGATCCTGGCCTTTGCTCCAACGGCCACGGCTGCAAGGGGAAAGGCCGCGATACGCCGAACACGAAAGCTTCGCGTCCTCCAGGCGTGGCGGATATCGAGGCGCTTCGCAGTAGCTAGCGCTCGGCGCCGCTTCGCGCGCGTCCAGCCACGACCCCGAGCGACGAGAAGAACAAGAACACACCGGACGTCGACGATACCGAAAGCCGCCAGCGACGGCGGCCCAGGCCCAGGTTCAACGCTGCCATTCCCGCTGGCCGGTACACCTCGAGCAGGGGAGGTGAGCCATGGCCGGTGAACGACGCCAGCGCCCCGGAGGAAGCCAGTCGGGGACAACCCAACCGGACCGGACACACGCCGAATCTGCGAGCGATCGATCTGCTTCCACCAGCAGCACCCCCGCTGGGCCCCTGCCCATGCTGCTCACGCCCGACGAGGTTGCCGCTCTCCTGCGCACCACGCGGAAGGCGGTTTACGCCATGGCTGAGCGAGGCGCTCTTCCCGGCGTCGTTCGTCTCGGCCGTCGTGTGCTGTTCCATCGCGACAACCTGCTAAGCTGGCTCGACGAAAGACGAGCGCCATCGCCGGGAAGGACCCGACGATGACGGTCAAAGTTCGCCCGTACAAGCGGTCGCAACGAGAAGGCTGGGAAGTGGATATCTGCGTCAATCTGCCGAACGGGGAGGAGGTGCGCGAGCGCCGCCGAGCACCCGTGTCGACGAAGTCGCAGGCCCAGCGCTGGGGTGAGGGGAGGGAGCGTGAGCTCCTGCTCGAGGCCCTCTCACGCCCCGCAGAAGAACCCAAGAAGAAGGAGGTGCCCACGCTCACGGAGTTCGCCCCGCGGTTCATCGAGAGCTACGCGGAGGCGAACCGGCAGAAGCCGAGCGGGATCGACGCGAAGAAGAGGATCCTGCGGCTGTACCTCGAGCCCGACTTCGGCTCGAAGAAGCTCGACCAGATCAAGACGGAGGATGTCCAGCGGCTCAAGGCGCGGCTGGGTCACCGCTCGGCCAAGACGGTGAACAACATCCTGTCCGTCCTGGGGAAGCTGCTCCGCGTCGCGGTGTCGTGGGAGGTCATCCCCGCGATGCCGTGCCGGATCGAGCTGCTCAAGGCGCCCAAGCCCGAGAAGTCGTTCCTCGACTACGATGATCTCGACCGGCTGGTCGAGGGCGCGAAGTTGGTGGGCTGGGGAGCGCACCTCCTGGTGCTTCTCGGCGCGGACGCCGGGCTTCGTCGGGGCGAGATGATCTCGCTTCGCTGGAACGACGTGGACTTCGGCCGCGAAGAGCTCCACATCCGGCGCGCGGACTGGAAGGGCATCGAGTCCACCCCGAAGGGCGGGCGCGGGCGCACCGTAGGTCTCACGAAGCGGCTCCTCGCAACCCTCAAGGCGTACCGCCATCTTCGGAGCGAGCGCGTGCTCTGCGAGGACGACGGCAAGCCGATCACGGGGAAGACGATCGCCCGCTGGATGCGGCAGTCAACGCGGCGAGCTGGCCTCGCCGTGCTCGAGGGGCCGCACATCCTCCGCCACACGTTCTGCTCGCACCTCGCCATGCGCGGGGCGACCGTGATGGCGATCAAGGAGCTCGCCGGCCACCGCGATGTCTCGACGACGATGGGCTACATGCACCTGTCGCCGAGCGCCAAGCGGGGCGCCATCGAGCTGCTAGACGGGCCGGCTCCCTCGCCGGTCCGTGGAGAAATACTGGAACAGCCGGGGGTGGGGACCAAAAAGGTCAGCAGTTCCGGCTAGTTAGATGGTGGGTCGACAGGGACTCGAACCCTGGACCTACGGGTTAAAAGCCCGCAGAGGTACGAGCCGTTTTCGGCTGAACCAGCGTGTTTTTTGCGCTTGTCAAGAGCTTGTTACCGAACTGTTACCGTGGCCGAGAAGAGCCACGGTGTCCCGAAGGTCGGCCCGAGCGACGTGGGCGTAGCGTGAGGTCGTTGACAAGTGCTCGTGTCCCGCGAGGGCTTGGACGGCCGGAGCCGACCCGCCTCGCCTGAACAGCTCGGTCACGAAGAAGTGCCGGAGGTCGTGGAAGCGGAAGCCCACGATGCCGACCTTCTTGGCGGCTCTCTTGAAGAGCTGCGTGAGGCCCCACTCGCCCCACGCCTCCTTGCGGGAAGAGACGGTCACGAGCCCCAGGCCCTCGCCTCTGACCTCTCGCAGCAGCTCCGCCAGCCTTGCGGCCAGCGGGACCTCTCTCTGGTGTCCCGACTTCGGTGTCGAGATTTCACCCTTCGAGTGCGAGAAGCGGACGACGAGGAAGCCGCCAGCAAGGTCGACGTCCTCCCATCGGAGGGCGCGAACCTCGCCGGCCCTGAGCCCCGCGTAGGCTGCCAGGGCAAGGGCCACGCGACCCCCGCCCTTGGCCTTGCCGAGGATGGCCTCGACTTGTTCCGCCGTGAGGCAGCGGAGAACCTTCTTGCCCGTCTTGGGGAGCGGGGGAAGGTCAGGCATGACGGAGAGCTTCTTGGCCTCCACAGCGGCCCGTAGGACCGAGCGGATGACGATGAGCACGTTCCGCCTCCGCGAGGGTGAGCACCCCTCGTCTACGAGCACGGCGTCGAGCCCTTCGACGTCCGAGCACGTCAGCTTGTCGATGGGCGTCTCGCCGAACCGTGGGAGGAGGCGCGTCTCCAGGATCTCCTCGTAGCCCTTCCGCGTGCTGGGCTTGAGCCTCGTGACCGCCTTGCCGTTGCGGAACAGGCCCACGGCCTCCTTGAACGTGACGGCCGGGGCCTCTTTCACGACGACCTCGACACGGGGCTCGAACGGCTCCCCGTACGTCGCGATGAGGGCGAGGAGACGTCTTTCTTCGGCCCTCGCGCCCGCCATCGTCTGGACATGAGCGTCCTTGCGATAGCGGCCCTGAGAGCCGTCTGTGCGCCGGTAGTGAATGTCAACGATCAGGCGGGTTTCCCCGCGTCGGTTTGCCTTGCGAATCGTCATGACCGAGTTCTCTCCCGGCCATCTCGAACCGCTCCGAGGGGCATCCTGCCGTTCTTGGGGGTCGGAGACAAGACTTTTGAGGGTCGGTAACAAGACTCTTGACGATCGGACGGTGATCCCATCCAGTCTGGCCGGTTCGTCCTCGTCACACGCGGGGACAAACAAGAACCGCCCGGAGAGATTAGGCCCTCTCCGGGCGGAAGGCCGACAACCCCAAGGACTCGGAGCCGTTTGCCCATGACCGATCTACCCCGAACGCTCTCGAACATCCACACCCAAAGGCGGATGACGTGAGCCAGCCCGGCGATAAGGCCGGGCTCCCCACCGACGACGAACTGAGTGCCCTTCGACGGGTCGCTATGGGGGTTCTTTGTCGTTTGGGGGTCCCACGAAAGGATGCGGACGACCTCGCCCAGGAAGTCATCCTCGCCTTCCTGGTCGCCGTTGAAGAAGGGCGCATCCGTGACCCCCCAGCGGGGCGAGAAGGGCACACCGCATGGGTGCGTCTCGTCGCTGCCAGACGGGCCTACTGGTTCGCCCGCGAGGTCAAGCGGGACGCGGCCCTCTTCGTTCGCCTCGACGTCGAGGAGCTTGCGGGGCCCGACCCGTCCCCGTGGCTGGAGGCCAGGGACTACCTTCGACGGCTCGATAGGCGGATGCGTTCCGCGCACTTCGACATGCTGCTCCGTCGTGCGGCAGGGGAAGCGCCGCGAGAGATGGGCACCACTGCGAACAGGGTCCGCCAAAAACTGCACGCAAGTCGAAAAAAGCTCCGCGCAATAGCCGCAAAGCTGCGATAACGTTGCTATTATGTGCTCTTAGCAGGAGCACATGAAGTCTGCCCGCAAGGCCCCCGCCCATATCGAAGACCCGTTCCCCCAGACGATGGAGGGGGACTCGATGGTCAAGCGTTTCGCCGTCGGGAAGGTGTGTCGACCCGAGGCCGTCTTCCTCGATAAGTTCGCCCCTGGCTTTCCGCCGACTATGTGGAGGGCGACGGGGAACACGAAGCGGATGCACCCGTCGATCCGCCAGAAAATCCTCGAACACAACTGGTTCCTGCTCCCGTTCGCGCTCCCCTTCCTCGAAGGGGAAGACGCTTCGGTCGAGGCATACAACCTCGCGAGGGAGCATCAGATCGACGGCATGATGCTCCGTCAGTACCTCGTGGAGCACGACGGGGACGAGCTGACGCCTAGCGACCTCACGACAAGGCTTTGGGTCGGCGGGCAGCAGCCCCCGACGCCAAAGGGGATGGCGTACCTGCGGTATCTCGCCGCACAGACGAAGAAGGAAGGGTGAGGTGAGCCTACCGTACCAGACACGACCTCTGACGCCCGACGTCCCCAAGGAGCTTCGCGCCGCCCATGAGGACCTCGTCTGGCTCTATGGGCAGGCCGAGAGCGACATGGGCGTCGTGTCGAACTTCGGGGCCTTCATCGGGCACATGATGGGCGCTGGAGGCCCCGAGACGCCCAAGAACAGGAGGGCCCCCATCGACGAGTGGTGGTCCGCGGAGGACCAGCTCGTGGCGGCTCTCGACCGCAAGCGCACGCAGGACCAAATCTTCCGGGCCACGAGCAAGGCCCGGAAGATTCACGCGAGGTTCGTCCGGCTCCCGCCGACCGACAGGCTCTTCCTCGACGCGTTCTTCCGCGAGAGGCAGTACGAGCGGTCCCTCGAAGGGCTCTTCGGGTCGGGCATCGGGGCCATCCCCTTCGCGAAGAGCGCGCCCCTGCTCCCCACCAGGGACGTCGACCAGCTCCACAAATACATCGCATCCCATCACAAGGTCATCGAGCGCGTCCGCGGGGAGGTGCATGCGAGATACGCTGCCACGCTCCGCCGGTACGCCGAACAGGAGGGGTCCGGTGAATCAGCTACGGCTGTCTGAACTGTGGGAGCTTGTCCCGGGGGGTAGCCGCAAGGACGAGCGCGGGGAGTACAATCAACGAGCGCGGGACAGGATTCGACGCTTCCTCGCCCGGCTCCAGGACGAACGGGGCGTGCAGATTCTCCATCGCGTCGGGTGGCGGTGGTACTACGACCCCTCGGCGCTGGCCCTCTGCCTCCCTGACATCGCGACCGACCCGTACAGCGAGGAGATTCAAGGGCTGAAGGCTCGCATCCATCAGCTCGAATCGCGGCTCGCTCGCCTCGAACGCCAGTCCACCTGATTCCACCGCATTCCACGCTGCGGGCTCCCCAATCCCTCTTAGGGAGCCCGACATGCAGGTTCAGTACAAGTCGTCCTACCCCGCCATGGTCAACGGCCAGTGGCGGAGCCCTCAATGCACGGAGGAGGGCGTCCTCAAGGTCGCCGTCGAGGGAGGCGGTGGGGGTGGCACCGTCGACCAGGGAGAGCCGGGGGAGCTTGCCTGGCCCGTCAGCGTGTCGAACACTCCGAACACGCCCGTCATCGGGGCCGGCATCCGAGGCGCCAAGCGCTACTTCGAGGTCCCGCCCGAGGGCATCGATTGCCTCGCGCAGATCCCCACGTACGGGTATCCGGCCTGCGGATTTTTCATTGTCGCGGGGACCACCATCAACATCACGCAACCGCTGGGGACCACCGTCAGCTTCGACGTGAGCGCCGGCTATTACTGGCCGGACTGCGAGATCACGAGCGTCAACGCCACGTCCGATTTGCAGGACTTCTACCTGCTCTGGAAATGATCCGAATCTCTCCCGGCTCGACGCAGATCGCCGTCACGACGGGGAGCTTCACGCAACCGGACGTGGGTGACACCGCAAGCGTGAGCTTCGATGAGACCAAGTGGCGCCCCGCCGTGGGAGCGATCCTGGCTGGATCCCCAGGCGTCTACAAGCTCATCGCAGCGGGGCAGATCGAAACCCTCATGATCCGCAGCGTGCCTCCCGACGACGAGGTCCCCTCCGGAACGGCCCTGTGCCTCGCCTACTACGAGGGGCGCAAGTCCCCCAACTCCCCACCGGCAATCCCGCCCGTCTGAAAGACGACCCCCATGCCCCGCGGTAGACCCCGAAAAGATACTCGCATCCCCGACAGCCTCCTCCCTGTCGTGTCGGACATGGTCCTCGAAAAGAACCTCCCCTTCGAGGAGATCCGGCAGTACCTCGTGGACGCCGGCTGTTACATCGAGCGCGGCACGCTGGAAGCGCACATCGAGCGTCTCCAAGGGGCGCCGGTCGAGAGGGAAGAAGACCTCGGGTCGATCTACGCCCGCGAACTCCGCAAGCTCGCCCGAGATATCGATTGGTATCGGTCGGAGCGGGCGAAGGTTTGGAACAAGGTCCCCGACTTCGAGCGCGACACGCTCCGAACGTGGAGATGGCTCTCCATGCTCCAGCAGGAGGCGACCAAGATTCTCGTCAAGGCGGCGGCCATCGCAGCGTCCCCGGACGGCGAGAAGTTCGCTCAGCTCATGAATGACCTCGAAGCGAAGCTCGAACTCGATACGCCCGACGAGAAGGACAAGGATTCGTCCTCCGACCCCACGGCTTGAGCGACTACTTCACCCCCGCCCACGTCTGGCAGCCGCCGGGCGTCTCCAAAATCGACGCGCTCAAGAAGGACAAGGCGAAGCTGCGCGCCTTCTACGTCTCGCTCGCACCCGAGCAGCGGGCTCTCCTGCCGTTCTCGTGGAAGATCTGGGCTCGCCCGAACCAGCTCCCGCCCCCCGACGGCATCATCCCCCATGCCCTGGGGTGGAAATACTGGGCCCTCCTCGCTGGCCGTGGCTTCGGCAAGACCAGGACGGCGGCGGAGTACGTCAGATACCGCGTCGAGAACGGCCTCTCGAAGCGCATCGCCCTGATTGCCCCAACCTACCGCGACGTCATCAAAACGATGCTCCGAGGGGAGAGCGGCCTCCTGTCGATCTTCCCGCCGAGCAGCCCGATTCAGCCCCGGTTCGTCAGGAACGACAGCGTCGTCTACTTCGAGAGGGGGAGCAAAGTCGTTGCGGAGGCTCACTTGTACACGGGGGAGGAGCCCGAGCGGCTCCGCGGCCCGCAGCACGACTTCGCGTGGTTCGATGAGCTTGCGGCCTACCGATACCTCGAAGACGTCTGGCTTCTCTTCGTCCCCGGTCATCGTCTCGGGTCGAACCCCCAAGCGATATTCACGACGACCCCCAAGACGAGCCTCCTGAAGATCAACCTCCTGGAGAATGAGCGGACCGTCGTCACGTTCGGGACCTCCAGAGAGAACGCCGCGAACCTCGCCCCCGGGACGCTCGACACGCTCGCGAGCATCTACGAGGACACGGACCTTGGCGAGCAGGAGCTAAATGGCAAGCTCAGGCTCGACGACTCCGGCGCGCTCTTCAAGTTCCGATGGGTCGCCGACAACCGAATCAAGGGTACCGTCAAGGAGAACCCCAGCCAGACGGTCGTCGTCACGCCGGACGGCAAGACAATGCCGATGGCCAAGGTCGTCGTCGCGGTGGACCCGAGCGGGTCCTCGAAGGACTCGGCTTGCGAGTGCGGCATCATCGTCGCCGGCCTCGGGCTCGACTCCAACGTCTACATCCTGAAGGACCTCTCCAAGCGAGCGTCTCCCGACGAGTGGGCCCGTATTGCCATCGAGGCATCCGCCAAATACGGGGCGACGCTCGTGTACGAGGCGAACTTCGGCGGGGAGCTGGTCCGCACCATCGTCCGCAAAGTCTGCCAGGACATGGGCAAGAGCCCGAAGCTCAAGGACGTTCACGCGCAGAAGGACAAGGCTCAGCGCGCCATGCCCATCTCGGCCCTCGTGCAGAAGGGTCGTGTGAAGTTCGTGAACGAGTTCCCCAAGCTCGAAAAGCAGCTCACGACGTGGACCCCCGATGCTCCGGTGTCTCCCGACCGTCTCGACGCGTTCGTCTGGGCTTGCCACGACCTCTTGATGGGCCAAAGCGCTCGCGGCGTCGTCAATTTCTGACGCTCAGCACGTAAATCCACGTTACTCCACGCATAACGTACAGCAACCCCTATAGACGTGCTGCTGAAAACCCTACAGCAGAGGCATCCCCTCTGCGATGTGGAGCTGTTCCGGCGATACCAGGCGCTCTACCAGGGCGGACGTCTATTTCGCGACCTGATTGGGGTGTTCCTCCCCAAGAACGAATACGAGACCCCCCAGGTCTACGAGATTCGGAAACGGGACGCGAGCTACCGCAGCTACGTCGGGCCCATCATCGACTTCTACGCGAGCCAGCTCTTCTCGGCCCCCTACGCCATCCGAGCGACGCGGGGCGAAGAGCAAGTCGAACTCGACGACTACTACGCGCTCCTCAAGGAGGACGTAGACGCCCAGGGGACCGACCTCACGACGTTTTTCAAGAGCCGGTTCACCCAGGCGCTCGTGAAGGGCGTCTCGTATTGGGTCGCGGAGTTCCCCCAGGACGACGGCCCCGAG
This sequence comes from Polyangium spumosum, assembly GCF_009649845.1. NCBI lineage: Bacteria > Pseudomonadati > Myxococcota > Polyangiales > Polyangiaceae > Polyangium > Polyangium spumosum. The sequence continues at coordinate 22,715 of NZ_WJIE01000027.1, read as the reverse complement.
CCCGTCACGCGTGACGAATGGGTGGCTCGTGGGCTCGACCGGGCGCGTCTGTGCCCGGTCGATGCCGATTCGGTTCACGACTGGGAGTGTGACCCCACGACGGGCGACTACGCGTGGGTCAAGACGTTCTCGCATCGCTTCTTCCGTCCCTCGCCGGCCTCGGAGACGCTCTGCATCGACACGTGGACCATCTACGGCCCGGATAGCGTCGAGGTCTACGAGCTGCGCTACGACCCCAAGAAGCGCCCCAAGGGGGACACGGAGGTCCCTCTCGTCGCGTCGTACCCGCACGGCTTCCCCCGGGTGCCGATTCTCTGCCTTCGGATGCCCGAGGGCCTGTGGCTCCTCGACAGGGCGGCCGATGCCCAGGTCGAGCACTTCAGGCTCTCGGCGGCACTTGGTTGGTCACTGCGGCGAAGCGCGTACGCGATGGGCGTCTTCAAGCTGAAGGACGCTCAGCAACCGCCCCAGCTTGGCGCCGGCTTCGGCATCTTGCTCGGCCCGGAGGACTCGTTCGAGTTCGCCGAACCCGCCGGCTCTTCGATGACCGTCCTTCGCGACGAAATCTCCTCGCAGAAGGACGAGATTTACCGGGTCAGCCAGCAAATGGCCATGTCCGTCGACAACAACGCGTCGGCCCTCGGTCGCTCTGGCTTGTCGAAGATGGCCGATTCATCGGCGCAAGAGATTTGCCTCCGGGGGTACGCGACCCTCGTGAAAGAGGCCATCGAGCGAACGTTCGAGCTTCTCTCCGACGCCCGCGGTGACGTCGATCTCAAGTTCTCCATCGAGGGGATGAGCCAATTCAACGTCGTCGACGCGACGACGTTGGTCGCCAACGCCCAGGCGGCGAAGGCCCTTGGGATCCCCTCACCGACGTTCCACCGCGAACTCAATTACCGGGTCGCCGAAGCCCTCCTGCCGATGGACGTCCAGCAAAGGACCAAGGACGACATCCGGCGGGAAATCGAGTCGGCGCCCGACGAGAAGAACTCCCCTGCTGCGCCCGAGCCCAATCAAGGGCCGGAAGACGAGCAGGACAACGGCCCCAAAGGCCGCACTTCCGAGCCCGGCACGCCGCCGGGCAAACCGGAGGAATGACCCATGGCGAACGGACCCGAGACCGATACCTCGGCGGACAGCACCCAGGGCAATGAGCCCTCGGCGGACGACAAGAAGCTCGCGAACCTCGTGAACAGCGCCGTCAGTGCCCATCTCAAGAGGCACCTCGGCAAGCTCTCCGAGACCATCGAGACGTCCCTCGCCGAGAAGCTCGCAGGACTCCAGCAGAGCGCGCCCAAGACGAAGGCCGACGAATCCGACCCCAAGCCCGACGACGACGTCCGCAAAGAGATGGCTGCCCTCAAGGCCCAGCTCAAGACGGAACGTGAGAAGGCTCGGGAGAAGGAAGCGTACGCCGAACTCAAGGCCAAGCTCGCCGACAAGGTCCGACCCGAGGCTCTCGATACCGCCCTCAAGATCCTGAAGCACGACGGTCGCATCTCGCTGAAGCGGGACGGCTCCGTCGCGTTCGTCCACGAGGACGGGGAGATGGACCTCGATGAGGGGCTGTCCGAGTGGCTCAAGTCGCGAGAGGGGTCGATGTTCGCCCCGCCTCCGAACCCCCGCTCCCATGCGGCCAAGAAGCCGAACTACGGGGTGAAGGCCCCGGCTCGCACGTCGAGCGAATCCGGCGAAATCGACCCGCTGGCCAAGACGGAAATGATGCTGACGAAGCTCGGCATCCGTCTCTGAGCCTCCCAACGCTTTCTTAGCTTTCGATTGAAAGGACGTCGCAATGGCAGACGTGACGCAGACCCTTGCCCTGTTGATTCTCGCGCAGAACTTCAAGGGCGACATCGTTCGACAGATCAACCGCCGGTCTGTCCTGCTCTCGACCCTTCGCGCCGTCCCGGGCGAGGGGAAGAACGTGGCGTGGGCGGCCGAGAAGTCCGGCGCTCTGGCCGAGTCCTTCGCGGAGGGCGCGGACGCCACGAACTTCGGCTCCGACGGGCAGGACCAGGCCATCCTCACGTGGGGTCAGTACCGCTCGAACTTCCACGTCTCGGGCCTGGCCCAGGCGGCCTCCCGGACGAGCCGTACGCCCGCGGGCAACATCGACCTGTGGCGCAGGAACATGCTCAGCGGCGTGATGGCCCTCGCCGACCTCATGAACCAGGAGCTTTACTCGGGCAACGCGGCGAACAAGTTCGTCGGGCTCGGTCAGGCCATCGGCCTCACGAACAACACGTACGCGACCATCGATCGCACGGTCTCCGGCAACGAATACTGGCAGCCCTACGTGGTCGACCCCGGCTCCGCCACGGCGCTCACGTTCGACCAGATTCGTACGGATCTCGCGACGATCTACACGAACAGCGGCTCGCGTCCCGACGTCGCGTTCTGCTCGCCCTTCGTGCTGAACAAGCTCGGGTCGCTCTTCGATCCGCAGAAGTTCTATCTCTACAGCACCGACCGCGTCGTCACTGCGAAGGGGCAAGTCCAGCTCGAAGGCGGCGTCGGCGCCATCAAGTTCGATGGCTGCGTCTTCATCGAGGACAAGGACGCGACGGAGTCGACCATCTTCTACGTCAACTCCGAGTTCGTCGAGATCGAATACCTGCCCCTCGCCTCGCCGGTTCTCGGCATGAACGACGAGGTCATGGACATGGGGATGAGCGACGGATTCGAGGACATCCCGCTCGGTCTGCGCATGGAAATGCTGGCCAAGACCGGCGACTCCGACAAGGCGCAGATGAAGACGTACACGCAGCTCGCCGTGCGTCGTCCGAACGCCTGTGGCGTCCGCAAGAACGTCGACATCGCCTGATAGCGAGGAAGAACCATGGCCACCGTACGAAAACTGACGGGGCTCAAGGCGGACGCGTCGGTCGCGCAGCTCAACAAGCTGCGCCTCGACATGATGCGCCTTCGGGCCGGGCTCGTCTTCCACGCTTCGGCGTCCACGGCCGTCTCGACGGCGAACGCATCCGACCTGGCGACGTCGATTGCTCTCATCACGGCCCTCCAGGCGGCCTACACGGCGCACATCGCCTCCGCCTGCTCCTCGACGTCCGGAGTCGGGGCGCACATGGCGGCCGACGCCACGAACGTCCTGACGGCCCCCACGCCGACGGACCTCGCGTCGTGCATCACGGCCGTCAACGAGCTGAAGGCGGAGTACAACCTCCACAGGGTGGTCACGTCGTGTCACCCCGTGGCGGACTCGACGAACGCCGTGTCGACGGCCGATGCCACGGACCTCGCGTCCGTCATCGCCCTGGCGAACGACGTGAAGGCCAAGCTGAACGCTCACTTCGCGGCGGCGTTCACTTCCGAAGCCATCGAACTCGTCTCGCCCTGATTCTCCCTCGGGAAGAGGGAGCCGCTCCTCCCCCGGCGGCTCCCTCTTCCCCCTTCTTGAGGTTCCATGTCCTTTTCCGAGGCTCAGAAGACCGACATTCGGTTCTATTTGGGGTATCCAGACGTCTATCGGTACGCGAACCCGAGGCTCGAAAACGCCATCGAGGTCGTCGGGTCACGTCCCGAGAGCCAAGCCAAGGTCGAGCTGCTCCTGACGCTCCTCGCGAACGTGATGGGCGCGAACGCTGGCGACCCGGCCCAAATCGACAAGGCTCTCCAGAATGCCGGCCTCAAGGCCGTGGAGAGCGCGGACGACCGCATCGAGTTCGGCGATTCGAGCGGAGAGGGTACCTTCTCGAACTCGCAGCTCAACAGCGTGACCGACTACGGCAGGATGCTCGTCTCCGCGCTGTCGAGCTTCATGGGCGTGCCCATCGCCTCCAACGTGTTCGGCAAGGGCGGGTATGTGGGCGACCAATGGTCGCAGACGAACGGGATGTCGAGCGGCTTCGGCTTCCTCATGAACATGTGAGGTGTGCGGTGGTGCAAATCTACGTAGGCGAACTGTCGATCGAGCTGGTACCCGACGAACCCGTGGGGAGCCTGGCCGAGTGGTGCCCTCGCGCTGCGACCAAGCTGTGGGCGGCTTGCCTCTCTCACACCATGGGGCAACACGTCGTATCTGTGACCACGGGGGTCACTTTCGCTCGTGTTGTCGTGGCCCTCGCGAATGGGACTTCGACGGACGAGGTGGAGGAGTTTCGGCGAGTCCTCACAGAGGCGATGAGGCCGTGAAGTGACGCTCGTCGACGATTGCAAGCCCATCTTCGAGGGGGCGCGGGTGCTCCTCGCCGACCTCGGATTTCGCCGCTACGACGTCGTGATGCGCGTCGTCGACTGGTCGGGGGACACGGTCGGCGACGGGACCAAAACGGTGACCGATTATCCCCTGGAGATTCAGGGCCGGCGCGTGAAGGTCCGGCGGGTCAAGCAGGAGGACGTCGTTGCCTCCGGCGGCACGTGGGAGGACATCGACTACCGCGTCGGTCCCTTCACGCCCGAGTTCACGGGCGCGTTCCCGCCCTTCGTGACGGGTGGCCTCATGGTCGAGGACTTCAATCCTCCCGAGGCGCCGAATCCGCGCTCGGTCTACTACAAGCTCACCGGCCCAGGAATCGAAGCCGGCGCGTGGTTCAAGAAGATCTCCCAAGAGGTCGACCGTAACTGGTCCCTCTACTTCACGGTCCGGAAGACCTCCACGCGCGACCCATGATTCAGGTGGACGCCAAGGACGCCATCGCCGACCTCGATCGCATCATCGGCGGGCTCGACGATGCGGTGGCCGACGGCCTGGAGGACCTCGCCAAGCTTGGCGCGATGGAGGCCAAAAGGCTCGTCCCGAAGAAGAGCGGCGCCCTCCAGAAGAGCATCGACGTTGAGCGAGCAGGGCCGAAAGTCTCCCTCGTGGCCGGCGCAGAGTACGCCCACTGGGTCGAGCACGGCCGTGGCCCCGTCGTGGCCAAGGGCAAAGCCCTGCGATTCGTCGTCAACGGCGAGACCATCTTCCGCAAGCGTGTCGGTCCCGCGGCAGCACGACCGTTCATGGCACCTGCTGGGGAGTTCATGGAGAAGGCCACGAGCGTCGTGGTTCGAGCCCTGAACAGGCTCGTCCGCTAATCCACTGTATTCCACGCTGCGGGCACACGATTCCATATAGATGGCCGACTACGGTGAATTCAAGGTTGGCGCGGTATCGTACCCGGTCCCCGCGTCGCCCGTCCTGCCGGCCAAGACCGTCCTCGACCCCGCGCTCGCCACGGCCCTCGACTACTTCAAGGCGGTCCTGAACCTCCACCTGGGGGCGTACTGGGACGCGCTCGTGGCGCAAATCGGGCTCTCGGGCCTTGCAGGGAAGCTCGTCGCAGAGGCGGTCACCTACGACCCCGCGCTCTACCTGCAAGAGGCCCAGTATCGGTTCCCCCTCCTGGCGCTCTACAGGGTCCGCGGGGACATCAGGGACAAGACGGTCGCCTGGTATCGCCTGAAGACGGAGTGGCGGCTCATCTTCGCGCTCCCGACCCTCACGGCGGCCCAGATGTTGAGCATGTCGCCGCTCCTTTGGTCGGTCTTGAGGGTCATCAATGACCGGACCCAGCAGGGGTACGACCCGAGCTACCAGAACGGCGCGCTCGTCTTTGGGGACGGCGGCATCGCCTCGATTGCGCCTGACTCCTACCAGTTCGGCCACCTCGTCAACCCGCGCACCGACCTCGTGTTTCCGACCTTGGAGATGAGTTTCCAGGTCGAGGAGCGGGAACAGCTCAACCCCGGATTGCTCCCGCTCGGGGGTATCGACACGACGCTCAGCGTCTCCCAAGGCACGCCCGACGACGAAGTGACGGTTGTCGAGGTTTCGCAGGATTTTACGCCATGAAGACACTCAAGGTGAAGACCGTCGGTGCAATCCTCGTCCCCGATTTCGGGGCGTTCGAGCAAGGCGTGCTCCGCTATGTGGGCCGCCGGCACGACCCGAAGGCGGGGCCGAACGGCGGGTGGGTCCCGACGGAGCAAACCGTCGAGGTCCCGTACCGTCTCGAATACCTGCAAGAGCTTCGAGCGGGCAGCCTGGAGGCTGCCGACGAAGAGACCGCCAAGCACGCGGGCATCTCCTTCAAGGCTTCCTGATTCGCTTCGCTTACCTTCCTTCGGAGTAACACATGGCTGAAATCGTGCTCACGGGGCTCGCCGCCGACGATCCCGTTCCGGGCGAATACGCTCAAATCAACTTCGCAGTCGGAGAGCTGGGGATCGGCAACGGCCAATACTACGCCCTGCTCATCGGCAACCTTCTCTCCTCGGGCGCGGGCTCGACCAACACGCTCTACGGCCCCGACACCGCCGTCTCGATGACCTCCGAGCAGGACGCCATCACCCTGTTCGGCGCCGGCTCGGAGCTTCATCGCCAGGTCCGGCGATTCCTGCAAATCAACCAGACGACGCCGCTCTACGCCATCGCGGTCGCCGAGGGGGATTCCGCCACGGCGGCGACGGGGACGATCACGATCACGGGTCCGGCGACGTCGGCGGGGACGCTCCGCATCTTCATCGCCGATGAGTTCTGTGACGTCGGGTTCGTCACGGGTGATTCCGCGACGACCGTCGCGGCTGCGGCCGTGACGCAAATCAACGCGAAGGACCACTGGCCGGTCACGGCCTCGAACGCGTCGGGCGTCATCACCATCACGACGAAGCAGAAGGGGCTCCGCGCGAACTTCGTCCGGTACTTTGCGAAGATCATCCCGTTCTCGGGCTCGGGTGTCGGCGTCACGCCGACGACCTCGACCCTCGTCACGGGCGGCACGGTCTCGGACGACATCTCGGCGGTCCTGACGACCATCGTCGCTCGGCGGTTCTACTACATCGCCCCGGCCGCGCAGGACCAGACGCAGCTCGTCGCGCTCTTCGGCCAGATCAACACCCAAGCGCTCCCGCTCAACAACATCCGTCAGCGGATGGTCGCGGCCAGCGTCGACACGCTGGCGAACACCATCACCATCGTGGACGCGCTGAACGGGGCCCGGGCCGAAATGGTGTGGCTCCAGAACAGCGACATGCCGCCCTGCGAAATGGCCGCCCACAACGCGGCCGTCTACGCCTTGGAGGAGTCGCCGTTCCCGCCGAAGCTCAACTTCAACTTCTATGGGGATGGTCAAAACGACCAGTGGCGCATCAAGGCTCCGCTCTCGGGCACGGCTCCGACCCGCTCGCAGATCAAGGCCGCCCTCAATGCGGGCGTGACGCCCATCGGTGTCCGTACGAGCGGGCGTACCTACCTCGTGAAGCGAATCACGACGCGGTACAAGAATGGCTCGGTCGTCGACTACCGCATCCGTGATGCCCACAAGGTCACGGTGTGCGACCGCTACGCCGACGACCTCCAGGCGAAGCAGGCGGCACAGCTCCGAGGGTCGCTCCTGGCGGACGATCCCAAGAAGAACGAGCCCATCGTGAGCGGAGGGTCGACGAACAAGGTCGTCACGCCGAGGGTCGTCAAGGCCCTCGTCGATCGGCTGACCGACGATTACGCGGAGGACGCGATGCTGCAAAACGCGGCCGACATCAAGAAGGGCACGCAAGTGCAGCGAAGCGGCGTGAACTCGAACCGAGTGAACGTCTCGATCCCGCTGCAACCGATCGATGTCCTCGATCAGATCGCCAACGAAATCAACCAGGTGGCGTGAGGAGGTAGACCATGGCGAACCTTCAGCAATACTCCAAGGCCGTCGTCTACGTGAACTCGCTGCTCCTCTCCGAAGAGGCGAGCGTCACCATCAAGCGTACGTCCGGCTCGCAGCCCGTGAAGACGGTCGCCAAGGGATACGCGGGCGAGAGCCCCGGCAGTCCGATGACCGAAATCACGGTGTCGAACGCCGTCCCGAGCGCCGACTTCGAACTCGACCCCGGGCCGTATCTGAACCTCGTGGAGATCGTCGAGGTCACGGTCTTCGCCGCGGGTCGAACCCTCACGGTGAAGGGGTCGATCATCGACGACAACTTCAGCCACGCGGTCGATTCCGAGGCCAAGCTGGAGTTCAATTTCCGCGGCGGTCCTGGTTCCTGGCAGTAACTCGGCCCGTGAGGGCCAACCGAGGGCCGGATAGGTGGGCAAGGGTCTACCTATCCGGCCCTTTTGCGTAGAAGGGGTGAGACTTCAATGGGCATGCCTCCCACAGGCATCTCGACAGCACAGCTCTGGGCCGAGATCACGCAATCGCCACGACCCCACCGGCTCGTCGATTTCCCCCGCCTCATCGACGGGGAGACGATTCAGGTGGCCATGTGGGTGATGACGCAGGAGGAGAGCTTCCTCGCGAACCTCGAATCCGAGAAGTACGTCCGGAAGATGCTCAAGGAGCACCTGAAGGAGGTGCCCAAGTCGGACGAGATGGCGGAGGGCTACAACCGGATCTTCGAGCTGCGCGCCTCGATCGAGATCCTCTGGCGTGTCTGCCGAGATCCGGCAGACGTGTCGAAGTCATTCTTCCGCAGCAAAGAGGAGATCGGCAAGTACCTCACGCCCGACGAGATCGGCGTCCTCATGAAGGAATACAACGTCGTGAGGACGGATCTCGGGCCGATCGTCACGACGATGAGTGATGCCGAAGTGGAGGCGTGGATCGAGCGGCTGGCATCCGCGGAGTCGGCGTTCCCTTTAGCATTTATGAGCTGGGAGGGTGTGACTCAGCTCGTGACTTCTATGGCCCGAAGGCTGGTCCCCTCACCGACGGGCAGCGACTCGCCTTCTGGGCAGCCCGACGAGTCCGAGAGCGAATCCTGAAGGCCAAGGAAGCCCGCGACGAGGGCATCGAGCCTGAGACGAGGAAGGACAAATGGCGTCCGAAGTCCGCATTGCGCTGACCGCCGATGGCATCGGTGAGGTCAAGGCTGCGCTCGTGAGCGTGCGGGACCTCCTCGTCCAAATCGAGACGCAGTCCATCAAGACGGCGAGGGCCGCCTCGAAGAAGCGTGTCGACATCTACAAGGCCGAAGCCGAGGCCAAAGCGAAGATCGCGAAGGCGATGTCCGACGCCCTCGGGGGCAGCATCCCCGGGACGGGGGCGCCCAGCGTCGGGACACGGGTCAAGAGGGCATCGGGCAGGGATTCGAGCGCTCTCTTCGGTAATGAGGGTGCGGGAGCATTCGCCGACCGCCTGACGGGTGGGCTCGGGAGCCTCGTGACCAAGGTCGGGCTCATCGGCGGGGCGTTCGCGATGCTGAGCAAGGGCATCAGCCTCGCCACGGCCGGATTGGAGCAGTTCGGCGGCTTCTTGGTGAACGACGTCATCAAGCCGGCGTTCGCCCTGGAGAAGTTCGCCGTTCAAATGGAGAACTCCTCGGCCGGCGCAATCAAGTCGCAAGAGGTCATGGACAAGTCCCGGGCCGTGCAAGCCCGGTGGAACATCGACGCCATGGAGGCCGCCCAGGCGGCGGCAAGCCTCTCGGACAAGACCGGCAACGCGAGCCTCGCATTCGATGCGATGGAAGACCTCGCCATGCTCTCGAAGGCGTACGGGGCGAGCCTTACCGAGCTGGCCGATCTGACGAGCGCCATCTACAACACGGACCAGAGCATGAGCGGGAAAGACCTGCAAAAGATGCTCTTCACGCAGCTCGCGCAAGGTCAGATCCAGGGCGGCAAGTTCACGATCAAGGAAATCGCCGGTCTCGGCGGCGAGCTGGTCAAGAACTTCGCGGGCCTCGCTGGGAACGCCGACGTCCGCATGGCGTCGATTGGTGCGGCCCTGCAATCGGGCGGTGTCACGGGCAAGGCCGACGTCTCGATGACGAACCTGAACAGCTTCCTCGTCGAGGCAGGGAAGAAGCTCGGTAAGGGCGTCCTGAACAAGGAAGGCCAAATCGCCGACCTCGGGAGCGCCATCCGGACGGCACTCGTGAAGTCGAAGGGCAACATGGCGAACCTCACGGCCATGGGGCTCTCGGATACGAGCGCCGCGTTCGTGAAGCAGTTCATGGGGTCGTTCCAGGACGCTATCAAAGCCGGGGGCGGGAAGACCGACACGGCGAGCCTCAACAAGGCGGCAGAGGAAGCCACGCGCACGTTCGAGGGCATGCGCAAGGCGGCGATGGACGAGGGGACCGTCCGGGAAGCCGCGAACAAGGTCATGCGGACGAGCGGTGAGAGGCTCGAAAGCGCGATGAACCAAATCAAGGACCGGCTGACGAAGCTCATTCCCCAGCTCGCGCCGGTCATTCAATCGTTCGCGAACAAGGCTCCCCAGATTGCCTCCGCGGCGACCACGGTGGCGAGCGCCCTCCTGGCCCTCGCGAGCCTCATCGAGAAGCTCATCCCCGAGACGGACACGCGGACGAAGCGCAAGCTCCAGAAGGAGATCGCCAAGGCAAAGGCCCTCGAAGAGGCCGAGTCCACGGGGCGCCAGCTCGACGATCTCGACAAGCAAATCGAGGGCATCAAGGGAGGCTCGGACTCTGGGGCGAAGATGCATGCTCTCCCGGGCCTTCTCGCGAAGCGGGAGAAGCTCGCTGCGAAGCTCGTTCAGCAAGAGGCTGCGCTGAGCAAGGCCGAAGAGCCGGAGGCCGCTGTCAGCCGCGAGGAGGCAATCAAGGCGCTCGCAGCGGACAAGGCCGGGCTCAAGCAGTTCGTCCAGAGCCCCATCGCCGGTGCGGCGAAGGTCAACCAGAGCGGGACGGCCGACGAGCAGGCCACGGCGATCATCGACTACATCTCGAAGCAGAACACGGGGTTCGATTTCTCCAAGTGGGAGGGGATGGGCGCGGGCACCAGGGACACCCTGGAGCGCTTCCGCGACGACACCATCACCAAGCAGGAGGAGAACGTCGCAGCAGGCGCCAAGAAGGTCAACTGGGACGAGTTCACGCAGTCAATCGAGCGTGCCGCGAAGAACCTCGAAAAGCTGAGTGACAGCGCTGGCGACGCAGCTCGTACCAAGCCGCTGACGGAGAGGTGACATGAGCGATATCCTCTCGACCCTCCAAGAGGCTTCCTGGAGGGACATCCCGTTCCCCATCGCGAACATCTCCGAGAGCGGCACGCAGGATGCTCCGCTCCACAAGCGAGCGGACCGAGACGGGGCGTTCGTCGAAGGTACTGGGCGCGCTCCGTTCGTGTACAAGGTCACGGGCGTTTTCGTCGCCTCCACGATTGCGAGAGGTAAAAACGAGACGTGGGACGACCTGTTCCCCGCGACGTTCTTGAGGGTCCGCGATGCATGGATGGACCGGACAACGGGGACGTTGAACCACCCGCTCTACGGGCCCGTCCGCTGCAAGCCCGCCTCGTGGGACGTCTCGCTCAACCCCGACAACCGGGGCGGCGTTTTCGTCGACCTATCGTTCATCGAGACGAACGACGACGCGGAGACGCCAGCGTTCACGCCGTCGGAGAGGTCGTTCGCGAAGTCCACGGCCGCTGATCTCGACGCGCAGCTCGGGACGCTGAATCCTCCACCGTCTGTCTTTGCGCCCCAGGACGGGGAGCAGAGCTTCTCCGAACTCGTCGACAGCCTCACGGCCGTCGTCGACTCCACGACCCTCCAAGGGCAGCGGGCCATCGCGAAGATCGACAGCGGGATCGGGAAGCTCCAACGGCTCGCGAACAGCATCGACAGAGCGGCGAGCGTCGTCGTGACGGACGCGACGACGGGGACGACGACGAACCTCGGGCCGCTCGGGGCTGGGGCCGCCCGCATCTGGCAGAACTGCCAGAACCTCGCCGTGGCTCTACGGGAGATCCGCTCGAAGATCCTCACGTCCTCGAACAAGGACGTCTCCACGTTCATTACCGAGCGGCCGACGATGCTCGTGGGGCTCTCCATTCAGCTCAAGACCACGGTGGCGGAGCTGCTGGAGCTGAACCCCACGCTCCCTCGCGCCCGTCCCGTGATTCCCGCCTACACCCTCGTCAAGTATTACCCGAGGTCGTGACCCTTGGCTCTGCGTGACGGTCAATCCGAACTGGACACCGCTGTCCTCCGGGTCGAAGGTCTCTCGTTCGAGGTCAAGACGTGGGACAAATGCACGATCCGGGAGGATTTCATCTCCCCGACGGCCGCGTTCGATTTCACGCTCTCGACCAACGACCCCACGCTCTACAACCAGATCTTTGTGGCCGGGGCCAAGATCGAGATCGCCATCAACGACCGCCTCCAGTCGACGGGGTACATCGAGCGCGTCCGCAAGTCTCACAGCCGTGCGAGCGGCACGACGTACCAGATCAGCGGGCGCGACATCCTCGGGCCCGTCGTCTCGGCGAGCATCGACCCCAAGATCAAGATCACGTCCAATCAGACCGTCGCCGATTTCCTCTACGCCATCCTCGGGCAGTTCGGCATCGACACGATCTACGTAGGCGACGACAAGAACTACAACATCGTCACCGGATACCCCAAGGGGCGGGGGAAGGCGCAGACGCAGACGTTCACCGTCAAGGAGGCGACGAGCCGCGTCGTCTCCTCGGACGGGAAGAGCGCGGAGGTCCAATTCAAGACCGCGACCGTGACGCAGGTGATCTCGCGGAACCGGCCGGACCTCAAGAATCTCCCGCTCGACCAGCTCAAGCCCAGGATCGGCGAGGGAGCCTATCAGCTCATCGACCGCCTCCTCTCCCGCCTCGGGCTTCGCATGTGGGCGGCGGCCGACGGGAGCGGCGTCATCGTCGACGCCCCGGATTTCACGACGCCCGCGATCCACAAGGTCATCCGGCAGTTCGACGGGGCGGCGAACAACGTCCTCGATGGCGAGTCGAACATTAACGTCGAGATTCAACCCTCGTGCATCGTCGCGGTGGGGCATTCGAGCGGAGCCGACCTCGCGAAGACGAAGCTCAAGTGCATCGCGGTGAACGAACTCGTCGCCGTGAACACGGCGGGGCAGCCGGTGAAATCTGCTGCGAACATCATCGCGAGATACCCCGGCGTGACGGTGTTGCCGATCCGGCAAGAGCTTGTGCCGAAGGAGGACCGCATCGTTTCGGTGTTCACGCAAAAACCGATGTTCATCAAGGACGACGAGTCCAAGACCATCGACCAGCTCGCTGCCTTTGCGCGTCGCCAGCTCGCGATGAAGCAGAAGGAATACCTCGTCGCGACGTATACGGTCATGGGACACACGTACGCCGGATATCCCTGGGCTGTGAATACCCTCGTGGACGTCGATGACGACTACCTGGGGATCCACGAGCCTCTCTGGTGTGTCGAGCGGACGTTCATCAAGTCGCGCAGCGAGGGGACGCTGACGCAGCTCAAGCTCATCAAACCGCACACGCTACAGCTCGGGGTGTGACATGCCTGCAAAGAGCCTCGCGAGCTACGGGGACGTCGGGGGAGACGTCCTCGGAGCCGCTCGCAATCCCACGAACGGTGCCATCTCCGTGCAGCTCGGCGACTCGGTCAACGGCGAGGTGACGTGCGACAACGCCGAATGGTGGCAGCATGTTGGCTTCGCATCGGTCCCAAGCTCGGCCGAGCCTGGGAAACCCGCGTGTCAGGTGCTCTCCCTGGAAGAGGCGGACCGCGACGTCTGCTACGCGAGCCGGGACCTTCGTTGTACGAACATCTACGGCACCCTCGGGCCCGGGGAGACGTGCGTCTACGCCGCTGGGCCGCAAGGGCAGGGGACGAGCCGAATCCTCCTCAAGGATGACGGCGAGACGGCCACGACGACGATCCTCGTCCAGCAGGGGAACACGTCGAGCGGTGACCCCGTGCTGATCCAGATATCGAGCGAGGGGAAGATCGTGATCGCGGCCGGGCAGCACGGAGCGGTGAGCATCGACGCCGATGGCATCAAGCTCGTCTCGAACTCCGACGTCCAGATCGGCGGATCTGGCAACACGACGATCATCGGCCAATCCCTCGCCCTGAACGGGGCGAACGTCTCTCTCGGGGCGAACGCTACGAACCCCGTCGCTCTCGCTACGCAGCTCGTCGCCCTCCTGACCGCCTACCAGGCGGCGTTTGCGGCCCTCGCCGGGGCTCTCGGCACGGGCGTCGTGACCATCCCCGGTCCCACGCTGGCGGCCCTCACGGCAGCCCTCACGGCCGTCGCCAGCCTCTCGGGCAACGTGGCTCAGGTCCCGTCCACGAGCGTCTTCGCCGCAACCTGACCATGGGTGCGTGCTCCTTCCCGGCGTACTCCCTACCGCCGGTGACCGTCCCCGTCCCCGGGCTCCCGTCGATTCCACCGCAAATCACGCTGGCCGTGCCCACATCACCTATAGGAATCCCGGGCTTGCCGGCACCGTCGCTCTCGGTAGCGCCGGTGAGCATCCCGATTCCCGGTGTGCCCAGCTTGGACGGCGTCGACCTTGCGATTCCCACGGCCTCTTTGGGGCTCCCGGGTCTGCCGGCCCTGAGCTTCGCGGTTCCTCCGGTGACGATTCCCGTCCCGGGGCTTCCGTCGCTCCCGACCATCGAGCTACCGACCCCTACCTGCCCTGGACTCTAACGCAATGCCCTACCTCGGACTCGGCGCCTGCTCTGCTGGAAGCACGGGGGCGGGGGTCGGGGAGGCGTACGGTCTGAATTCGAGCGCCGGGAAGCTTTACCTGAACGACCAGCGAGTCCAGCAGAACGCGGCGGCCATCGACACCATCACCGGCGACCTCTTGCGTGACCCCCAGACGGGGATGCACAAGGGAATGGAGTCGGTGGCGCAGCAAGTCTATCTCGCGCTCCGAACGCTGCGGGGTAGCTCGGTCGTCAAGAACCTGGGCTTTGCATTCAAGTTCAAGGTCATCTCCGAGACGACGGCGCAGAAGGTCCGCGACGCCGTGAACGAGGCCCTGAACGACCTCGTCCTCCGTCGCCTCATCGCCATCGAGCGAGTCGACGTCGAGCGCGTGAAGGTCACCGCCATCTCGATTCTCGTCGTGTGGAAGAACCTGACGAACGGCGAGACGAACACCACGAGGTTCACGCCGAATGGCTGACCCCAAAGAGTTCACGACCAAGACCCGCGAGCAAATCCGCGGGGACTACACGCGGACGGTCAAGAACGGGCTCATCAACCTCGGGATCGCGAACCCCAACGTATCCGAGGGGACGCTCGACTACATCAGGGGAGACGCGCTCGGGGCATTCGGCGAGGAGATCTACAACCTCGTCAGCGTCAAAGCGAATGCCCAGCTCCCGGACAGCGCGCTCGACGACGATCTCATCCGCCTCGCGAAGATCGTGGGGCTCGATTTGCGGCCCGCGGGTCCCTCGCAAGGCTTCATCATCCTCCAGACGAGCGTGTCGGTCCCTGTCGCCATCCCCGCGGGGTCGCAGCTCCTCGACCCCGCGGGCCTCTCGTACGAGGTCCTCGTCGGCGGCGCGTACGGCTCGGGGGACCTCGTGTCCATCCGGGCCGTCGACACGGGCAGCCGAACGAACCTGCCCGAGGGGACGACCCTCCGATGGTCCTCTGCCCCTCCCTTCGTCGCTGCAACGGCTCTCGTGGCGTCTGGGGGGCTTCTCGGCGGAGTCGACCAGGAGACCATCGAGGGCCTCCGGGCTCGCCTCCTCGACTACTACCGAAACCCTCCCGGCGGCGGCAATTGGTCGCAGGTCAACCTGACCGCCGAGAATTCGTCGACGTTCGTTCAGAAATCGTTTGCCTACCCGGCCGTTTACGGCCCGTCGACACTGCACGTTGTCGTCGTGGGAGCGCCGACGACGACGAACAAGAGCCGGACCGTGCCGAGCGATATCGTCGAGACGGTCGTGAAGCCCGCCGTACTCGGCGCGTTTCCCGAGTTCGCCGACATCGTTGTCACCAGTGCGGACAGTTTCACGGTTGCGACGACGTTCGGCCTATCATTGCCGACCTCGAAGCGAGCATCGCCCCCCGGCCCGGGTGGGGGGTGGCTCGACGGTACGCCGTGGCCGACCAATGCGTCTCTCGGCTACGCGCCGGTCACCACGGTGAACTCCGCCGTCGACTTCTTCGTGAATGCCGACGCGGCACCCGTCGTGGGGCAGCGCGTGTGTTACGTCAGCCCGACGAACTACAAGCTCTACAGGGCCAAGATCACGCAGGTCTTCGGCGGCGGCCCGCCGTACCGCATTGTCATCGACACGGGCTTCTTCCGCAGCAACACAACGAACGACCCCCTGCAAACGGCGGATTGGGTATTTCCGGACGCCGAGCGCATGGACGCGTACGTCGCCGCTGTGTTGAACGCGTTCGCGACGATGGGCCCGGCCGAGAAGACCACGATTCCCGGCCTTCTACCGCGCGCCTATCGCAAGCCGCAGAAGGAATTTTCCTGGCCGTCGCAGGTCGGCTCGTACTTCCTCCGCGCGCTCTACGAGTCGGGCGAAGAGGTATTCGACGCAGACTTCAATGTGACGCCCGATGTCGTGCCCGTGGTGAGCGGCTACCCGCTCGCCCCGTACATCGCCGTCCCGGGGCTCTTGGCGTTTTACCCGCAGTGAGGCAGGTATAAATGACCCTTCCTGCAATCGATGACCTGTCGACCTTCGGCGGTATTCTGTCGGACTACACGGAGGTCGTCGACCCGACGACGGACCTCCCCGCGCTCGCCAGCAATCAGGTCCGGGCCGACGTCGCGGCCATGACTCGTCTCTGCCCGCGCGCGTTCGTGATTTGGACGAACGACGGGAGCGACGGCACGGTCGTGACATTCGATTCCGTGGTCGGCAGCTCGTCGAGCTACTACCCGACCTACTACCCGACCATCACGAAGCAGGCGACGGGTCATTGGAGACTGACGTTCACGGCGAGCGTCACGGATTTCCTTGGCGAAACGCAATTCTGGAACTTCCGCTACGGGGAAGGCTGCATGCTCTCGTCGACCTTTGGGACCGCCCAGGTGGTGAAGGTCGCGCCGAACATCGTCGACGCGTACCTCTTCGACGCCGCGGGGGCCGCATCTGATTTCGCGGGCTCGAACATCCTCACGAGGGTCTACTGATGGCCGGTCTCGGCGGCTTCAACCCCGCGCCCTTCAAATTCGGCGCGGCCAGTCAGACCGACCTCGAAGCCATTCAGAACGCCATCGCGGAAGCCGAGGGGACGAGCCTCGCCGTCATCAAGGGGACGGTCAAGTGGGTCGAGAACCACGCGACGGCCCGCGTCCTGTGGGAGCTATACGGCGCGACGCAAAAGCTCGCGAACCAATGGCTTCCCGAGAAGGCGACCGACTTTTTGCCGAGGTGGGAGGCAATCCTCGGCATCACGCCGAGCCGGTTCGATGACCTGGAGGATCGTCGTCGAAGGGTCGCCGCGAAGCTCTCCCTCATCGGCAAGGGCACCACATTCCAGGTCGTCAACGATTACCTCACGACCATCCTGGGGTCGATCTACCAGGGGCTCGTTTTCACGGACCCAATGGACGCCACGACGTATGTCCCCGGGGGCGGCTCTGTCCCCGGGGGACCGACGTTCCTGGACGGCAACACGATCGATCC
Organism: Polyangium spumosum; assembly: GCF_009649845.1. Classification (NCBI taxonomy): domain Bacteria; kingdom Pseudomonadati; phylum Myxococcota; order Polyangiales; family Polyangiaceae; genus Polyangium; species Polyangium spumosum. The sequence goes on along the minus strand of NZ_WJIE01000027.1, from coordinate 5,379 downwards.
CCAACTATCCCCGTACTACTCGACGGTCGCATACGTAGCCATCCTCCTCGCGAAGCCCGATTCGATGAGCGAGGAGGAGTTTTACGCGCTTGCGGGCCGAATCTACGAGGACGCCGACAACCTCTTCGGCGCGTGGGTCGCATTCGATTGGATTCGCGACGGAGTGAATGGCGCCGGGTTCTACCTCGACGAGGACAACAATCTCGACGGGCAACGCTTCGACTGAGGAATCATGAGCTTCACGAGAATCAAGCCAGGCGGCTGGGCCGTCAACGAAAAGCTCACCAGCGCTCAGCAGAACCAGCTCGATATCGATCACGCCAACGCGGTCGACAAGACGGGCGACACGGTCGAGGGGTTGATCACGTTCCAGGGCGGCGGTGGAATCACCATTGCCACCGGCGGGTTTTTGACGATCTCCGGTGGGTCGCTGAACATCTCGGGCGCCGGCAACTCGATCAACCTCCTGTCGGGCGCGAGCCTCACCACGGACGCCACGAGCCCCGTGAGCTTCGGTGGGACACTCTCGGTCGCTGGGGCAACGACGCTCGGGGCGCTGACGGTCAACGGCATCACGGCCCTGAACGGCGCGACCACGGTCACGGGGGCGCTCACGACGAGCAATACGGTTACCGCGAACGGTGCCGTCACGACGAACAGCACGCTGACGACGAATGACCCTGTCACGCACAACGACTCGGTCACGTGCAACTCGGGACTCGTCGTCGAGTCTGGGGTCCTCGACCTGCGTCCGGGGGCGGGCGCGTTGGTCGAAGCAGGCGCATCGCTCGTCCACGCGAACCTCTCGAACCAGACCTACCAGAGCGGCGCTGTCTGCACGTACCAGAGCGGGTCGAGCCTGACCCTCAACTCCGGGTCTACGGCGTCGATCGGCGGCCAAATGCTCTTTGCCTCCGGGTCGACACCGCTCTACAACAATGGGTCGTCAACGACCGTCATTGCTGGCGCCACGTGGGCATTCAACAACACGCCCACGTTCGCGGCCGGCCTCACGGTCAATGGCGGTACGATCTCCCATGGCGTCGCGACCACGACGAACCTGGCGGGGACGACGACGATCGCCGGCTCCTCGAACCGCCTCCGGCTGACGTCCCGCGACGTGACCCGCGTCTACGACGCTACCAACGCGGTCCCGTCGCGGCTGGTGTTTGGAGGCGGGGGTAACCAAAGCCCTACGGTGGACACACTCAACGGGTTCACCATTTTGACGGCCTTCGACGGCTCGCTCCCCCAAGAGATTGCGATCACGCTATCGCCGCCCCACGGTAGCACGCTGAAAACGGTTCGGTTTTCGTGGGCCGGTACTGGATCTCCAGGGGTGACGCTGTCGGTCCTAGCGTCTGGATCTACCCTCGCCAGCGTCTCGACAACGACAACCGGCGATATCGATTTGTCCCCTGACGTCGTGGTGGACCGCGTCAACCAGACCTATCGGGCCCGGTTGCGATACACCACTGGAACCGTTGATGGGACGGTCTCGCTTCTCCGCGTGACCACAATCTGCACGGTCAGCGAATACGACGAGGGTTGAGCTATGGCATCCCCTATCTGCACGGTCGACGGCAACAGCACGGTCGACGGGGTCGACGTGTCTGCTGGCGCCACGGTCACGATTCAGCTCGCCGACCTCGCGGGCGTCACCACGTGGTCGATCTCCTGCGCCAACACGGATGATCTGCACGACGCAGCGACCATCAACGCGAGCCTTTTGATCGATCACGTCACGAAGACCGCGACGTTCGTCGCTCCGGCGGACTCCGATGGGTGCGCGCTCATCTTCCGCTCGATTGTCAACAACCAGCGGGACGTGAATGGCCGGTACGTCGAGGAATGGGCGACGACGTTCGGGATTTACGTGCTGACGGGGGCGACGGGGCAGCGCGTCCTCGCGTTCGACGAGACGACCGAGGGGGATGCCGATTACGGCTGGGTCTCCAAGATCAACGAGGTCATCCGAACCTCGGGCGGCGTCGTCGACCCTGCGAGCGCTGGGGCGGGGCTCGTATTTTCCGGGGGCGGCTACAACGTCGTCGCGGCAGACGGGTCGATCGTCGTCAACCCGGACTCGATCCAGGTCGGGACGATCGCCGACGCGAACCACGGGAATCTCTCGGGAGGAGCGCTTCACGAAACGGCCACGGGTGCGACGGCAGGATTTCTATCGGCTGCCGATAAGACGAAGCTCGATGCCGCGACATCCGTCCTGACCCCGAGCACGATCGTCATGCGTGACAGCTCGGGGGGAGCTGTCTTCGAGAGCCTCGGGGCCAACTTCATCGAAGCGAGCACTCCGCCGATGATTTTGAGCGCGCTCGGGGTGACGGTCGCCGAGCTGTACGACGATCCTGCCGAGCTGCGGGTCCACGGCTACGTGACGGCGCCGTCGTATCGATTGTCCGCCGACGTCTCTGTGACGAGGTACCTCTCGAACACGCCATACTGCCCCGTGACGGCGTGGGAGGGGCAGACCAATTCGACGTGGATCAACCTGGCGGCCACGGCGTCGGCGAAGCTCATCATCCCTCTCACCCTCCCCAACGGGTGCCGCCTCGACACCGTAGAAGTGAAGATCGACCCACCGGCGCACGGGGGGTCTCCGCCCGCGAACTATCCGGTCGTGAACGTCTATCGATGGAGCGAGTTTTCGGCTGCGGGAACGCTCATTGCCACCGCCACGGACCCTGGCGGCGGGAGTTACGACTCGCCGCACGTCATCACGGTATCGAGCATCAACGAGGCCGTCGATACCAGCGCGTCTCGGTACTACATCGAGCTGACGCCCGAGTATGGGACGGACGCTCTTGCGGGTACGATCTACCTCTGGGGGCGCGTGACGTACACGCGGCTCGCGGGGTCGCAAATCGGGGTCGATTGAAGGGAAAGGTCCATGATCGAGCTGCTCGTGAAGCATGGGGACACGCTGATCCCGATCCTGATCGGCCTGGGTGTCACGATCCCGATCCTCATCCTGCTCGGGATCGCCTGGGCGCTGCACAAGTGGGGGCCTGGACTCGTGGAGTCGTACAAGGCTCGCTCGACCGCGCTCGTCAACGCCGTGGAGAAGACGATCCCCGAGGCCCTCCGCGATTTTCGCGAGGGCCTGTCCAGCGCAGAGAACCGCATCACGACCCACGTGAGCAAGGAGGTCGGAACACTCCGCGAGGAGATCCACGACCTTCGCATCGACAAGATCGATGCAAAGATCGACCGCATGGCCGGACGCTCGTCTCCGGACCTGTCCGAGCACGCCCCGACCTCGCGCAAAGTCCAATGAGCCGTGGAGTACGTGTGCTCGATCCTGTCGGCGGTCGGGGCGGCTAGCCTAGCGTTCGTCGCCTACCTGGGTCTCGGCGGGATCCGTCACGTGCTCCGTCTCCGTCGTCTCTCCCGAGACGTCGAGACCTCGATGCTCGCTCTCCTTGCGCTTCTTGCAGAAGAAGCACGCCAGACAGAGGAGCGCATACACCGTCAGGTTGACGGCGTTCACGTGCCTCCAGGGGTGCCAGAGGGCCACCCCGGCTCCGCTCAGCCCCACGGCGAGTAGCACGAGCAAGAGCCCTTCCTCCCGCCTCATCGTCCGGCCTTCTCGGACAACCTTCCAGACAGCACCTATCAGCAGCGCCACGTGCCCTGTCACCAGGGCGGCGAGGTAGAACCTCGTCAGGGCCGGGCCCCGCAGCTCCGGGTAGCTCACGGCCACCTTCGCCACGGCGACCACCCAGAGGCCGACCACGGGCCAGAGGAGCGTGCCGAGCGCCCATCCCATGAGGATGGGCGGGGCGAGGAACATGGCGCCGTCCGTCAAGAACAAGAGCTTGTCCACGCCGACGTAGGGCTTCGGTCCCTTGGGGATCTGCTGGAGCCCGAGACGGGCGAGGTCCATCGCGAGGCTCAGGCCGACGTAGGCGGCGAGCCGTCGGTGCTTCCGTGCGAGGGCTACGAGGGAGAGGGTGGCGGCCCCGAGGTAGGCCGCCGCCTGGAGGACGGGGATCATCCCTCGTCCGGCGGTGTGTTCGGCAGCTCGTCCGGCTGCGGGACGGGAGCGGGGGTCGGGGTGGGCTTCGGGTCCTTGGGGTCGTTCATGGTGGCTCTGCCTCCTGCGCACACTTTGGCCCTATATGGGACGATGCGCGCCAACTGTACGACGTGGACGGTCAGCATACGTCCAGGACGTGAGCGAAAAAGATCGGGCATTCTTCTCTTTTCTCGCCTGGACTGGCTGCTCCTACGTTCCTCGATGAGGCCACGGCATGTGCTCGCGGCCTCATCGAGGAGAAAACATGATCTGTGTTACCTTGTTCCTGTTGGGCGTGCTGGTCGGGCTCGGGCTTCCGGGGATCTGGCCCCCTGGCCCGCCACCGGTTGGCGTCCTCCGGCTACGCATCGCGACGTAGCCGGAGGACGGTGGCCGTGGCCGAGGGAGAGCTTCCTGCTCAGGGGCGCCTCCCTCGGCCGCTGGCCTTTCACTGCATACACGCAGCGAATTCGACGTGGCATCCGCCGCTGAATTCAGCGGCCAGGGCGTTGGAACACGCCGAGGAGGCCGGGAGCCCGTCGCAGAAGTTATCCCCGCACTCGGGGATCTCGTAGAAGGGATCCGCGTCGCAGGCGCACTCGATGAGCGCCTGGTACGCGGTGGCCTCGTCCTCGGAGCAGTGCTCCTCCTTCTCGTGCAAGCTCAGGCTTTGCTCGCACGTCAGGCACTCGGGGTAGGGGGCGCAGACGCCGTACGTGCCGGGCTGGTCGGCCAGGCAAAACCCCGAGGCGCAGTCGCTCGGGAAGTAGCAGCCCTGCCCAAGCTGGCAACGGGGGCAATCGCCCCACGGCATCCCGTTCCACGAGCCGCCGCAGTCGATGTCGGTCTCCCCGCCGTTGAGCTTGTTGTCGCTACACGACGTGCATTCGGGACACGGCTCCGAGCCGCCCTCACCACCGGACCCGCCGGCAGAGGACGAAGAGGAACACGAGCCGCCCGCCCCTCCGGAACCGGGGACGGGGTCGACCGTGGGGGCGCAGGCGGAGAGAAGAAGGGCGGCGAGAGAGAGCGTCATGAGCTTGTGCATGGAGGCCGGTTACACCGGACACGAAAACCCCTAGATTGGCGGGTTTTCGCGTTGTGCGGTCATCCAAGCGCCACGAAGACGGGCTCGTGCAGCTCCACAAGGGTGCGTTGCGTGTCGTCGCCACGGTCCTCGATGGAGACCGAACGCGCGACCCCGTGGAAGCGCCGCTATCTACGCGCACACTGTCCTGCAGCGACGCGACGTTTTCGCGCGAGCTCTGGTGCAGTGGGGGTGGGATGTCAGCTCGGCGGCGTGGCGCGGGCTTCTGCTTCGGCGATCTTTCTTCGGAGGTAGT
>NZ_WJIE01000026.1 GCF_009649845.1 Polyangium spumosum | reverse complement strand
GAACCACCACATCGAGTCGCGCCGATGTCCTTCACGCAATGACCGCATTGATGCTCCGACGCCTGACGACCACCGACGTGTCGCGCAAGGAAGCTCGGAAATCCTGATGAACACCCTCTTAGAGGCTACGGGGATCATCGTCCTCGCAACGGACGCCAAGGGGTGCGAGCGCGTGCAGCTCCGGAGGCCCCTGTGAGCCGCCGCGGAGGAAAGCAAAAGCCGGCGTCTCTCGATGACGAGAACGACGAGAACCCGACCCTGGAAACCGAGCTGGTGCTCGCGAGTGACGGCGCGCTCCACGTCTCCTTCGAGGGGAATCCGCCGCGAGGCCGGCGTGTGTTCGTCGGCTACGCCCTTACTGCCGAGGAGTGCGCGGAGCTCGGCACGCGAGGTCTGCTCACGTGGGCGATGCTCCAGACGCTCGCGCTCGGGAGCGACGGCGCCGTGTACGTCGAAGCGGGCGCGATCGGCGCCGAGGGGCGCGAGGTGTTCCGCGGTTATGCGGCGACTCCGGAGGAGGCAGAACAGATCGTCGACGATCTGCACCGCGCGGCTTGGAACCTGACCATTACTGCCCGACGGCTCATCAGGGCCAGGTAGGAGATGTCCGACGACCAGGCGGTGATTGCCGCCCATCTCAAACGGCACCTGGGGAGACAGCAGATCGTGCGCCCCGGCCTGATCTCTCGGGACGTCCACGTCATTCCACCGCGCAGGGGGCGCCGGCACTGGGTTCTGCATACCGTGGGGGCCCGCGCTCACCTCTTGGAGGGGCATAGAGCCCACCACGCGGAGTTCGTCATGTCGCTCTCGGAGGAGTGGAACCCGCGGGAGCTGTGGCCCATACGCGTGCTCCGGAACGTCTCTCGCGCCATCGATATTGCGGGGAAAACGCCGCGCGAGGGCGACGTGTACTTCAACCCGGGGGACTCAGGAAGCGCTTGTCCGGACGTGTTTGCCCTGCTCATCGCGCGCTCGCGCCAGCTTGGGAACCGAGCGGAATTTCGTACGGCCTCGGGCGCTACGACTGTCGTTTACGCCTTGTTTGCTCTGACCGAATGCGACCACAAGAGGCGCCTGGCAGGCCAGCTCCGTATCGACGAGCTCCCGGAGGTGATTTCTTGGGTCCTCCCGAAGCCCCGACTCGTTCTCCATCGATTCAAAGACCTCGACATGGTCGCGGTGCACGTACGAACGCGGTACGGTCCGCTGGTCTACGTGTACTTCGGCGAGAAGTTCCACGGACTGTTCGCTGATCATCGCCATGGGAGGCGTTTGCTGGGCAGGACCCCAGTCATTGACGAGGCCGTGGGGGACGACGTTGCCTGGCAGCACATCCTGTTCCAGCCCGCGGTAGAGGCGGCGCTCCAATGGGCTCGCGGGCGGGAGCGCGAGTATCTCGACTGCGACTACCCGCTCGGGCACCCCGAGATGTGCTGGCGCGAATTCAGTCACGGGCCGCAACCCGAGTTGCCAGAGCTCCCGGACCTCCAAGGGCACGCGAGGCCGCTTCCGTGGTCGAGGTTAACATGAAGGACGATGCAGCAATCGCTGCGCATTTTGAGCGGCATCTGGGCCCGGCCGAGGTCGTGTACGAGGATGCGAGCGGCATATTCGGCCCGAAACAGGTCTACGGCGTTCGGCCATGCGAGGCCCGCCCGCATTGGGTCCTCCACACACGAGGGTCGAGTGTTTTCACGCTCGAGGGGCGAAGCGGCGAGGAGCGGCGGTTCGAGTTCGTGATGTCGCTCCCCGACACCTGGAACCCGGGCGAACGATGGCCTGCGTACATCTTCCGCCGGGCGTGCCAGGCGATCCTGTTCGTAGGGAAAGCCCCGGCGGACGGCGGCGTATTCACCAACTCGGCCGAGTCCATCCCGGGCTCGCCCCACGTCTTCGCGTTGCTCGTCGCGCGCTCACGTCAGCTCGGCGACGATGCTTGCTTCCGGGTTTCGTCGGGCAGGTTGGTCGAAATTTACGCGATGTACGCGCTGACCTTCGACGACTTCAGGAAGCACCAGCGGCACGAGCTCGACATCGCAACGCTGCCAGAGGTGGTCGTGGAGTGGCGCGACATGCTGCGGTGACGGCGGTGCCGAGGACGTCCCGCGCTGCGAACCAGGGCCGAGCTCGGCTCAACCTCGAGCTCCCCGAACGGCTCCGCGCACGGCTCGAATCCCTCCGCGCCCTCAGCGAGGCCGACAGCCTTACGGAGGTGATGCGGCGAGCCATCGCCCTGTACGACGTGCTGTTGATGGCCGTCCGTGACCGTGGGGTGACGATCGTCCTGCGGAGCCGCGACGGAACCGAGCGCGAGCTCCACTTCCCGTAGCGTGGACGAGAGTGCGGCGCCTCGACCAAGCGCGCGCCGCTACCCCAAGAACGGCCGCGCCCCAAAGGGTGACGCGCTTGGCCGCACGCTGCTTGCCACGGTGGTGCCCGGCTGACTGACGACCGTTGGAGCCCAACTGTCCCGAATGACCCAAAGCATATCTTGACCTACTGACCCCCGGATCTACTCTGTGGCGTATGACAGAACACAGTCCGAAACAAACCGGACAGGTCCTTCCGTTGCGTCGCGGCGCCGCCGATGGCGTCCCCCGCATCGACCCCCGCACGCCCGCTCGTGCCCTCGCAGCGCTTGTAGAGCAGGAGGGGCAAGAGGCTCCGAAGGCGGTCTACCGAGCCTTCGACGAGTACAACCGGGAGCACTTCGACGGCCGGCTCGGGCAGTCGATGCTCCTGATCACGCAGCCCGCGTCCCCGCGCACGCTCGGCGACTACGTGCCGCGCGACGCGCACGGAATCCCGAGTCGTATCCGGATCGCGCCCAAGTGCGAGGCCGTCTGCCTGGCGTACGTGCTCGACGTCGTCCTGCACGAGATGGTTCACGCCTGGCAGCACGAAGTTCTCGACAACCTCGAGCAGGGTTACGAGGGGCACGGTCCCCGGTTCGCGGAGAAGTGCAACGAGATCGGCGCGAAGTTCGGGCTCGCGGAGGTCGCGCCGAAGGGGCGAAGGGGCAAGGCGAAGGCTGCCCACTGGCCGATGTGCGTCCGGCCGGAGGGCTATTACGGTCCAAACGACCCTCGGAAGCGATGCGATGACGAAGAGGAAGACGCCGCGGGACGGGCGAAGCCCGAACCGGGTTCGGCCGCCGAGATGACCTCGGTGCTCGTCGAAGGGCTTGATAAGTTGGATCTCGTGTTCTTCCGCGCTGTTGCCGGCGCGAAAGGGCTGCCCGTGGCTGCGGTGCTGCGCGAGTTGGTGATCGAGGAAGCTCGAAAGATCGCGCAGACCGGATCGAAGTCGCTGGGAGCAGTGCTCGACGAATACGAAAAACTGCGCGCCGCCGGGGCGGGGAAGGAGGAATCGTGAGCGATCGCTGGCATATCGCCGCGTGCGATTCTCCCGGACGCGCCACCATTCGCGACCAGAACGGCCTGTTCGTTGCCGAGGTGGTTGCCAGCGATGCAGAGCTGGTTGCCGCAGCCCCGGCCTTGCTCGCCTTCGTCGCGGAAGTTTTGGCGGACCCGCTGGTCGCGATCCTCGATGATCTCTCAGAGCCCGAGGCGCTCGTCGCCCGCCTGAAGGGGGTGGCCGCGAGGGTAGCCACGTGAAAACCGTGATCCTCGTGGGGTGCGCCGACATGAAGGCGGACACCGCCCAGCCAGCGCGCACGCTCTACCGCTCGAGCCTGTTCCGCGAGGCCTTGCAGTACGCCGAGCTCCGAGGCGGAGACGTGTTCATCCTGTCGGCCAAACACGGGGCCATCGAGCCCTCGACGGTCATCGAACCCTACGACCTCGTGATCACGAGCCTGTCCGATGAGGAGCGCCTCGAATGGGCGCGCTCCGTCCTCGCAGGGCTGCGCGCCCGATGGCCCGGGGAGGAGTTGCTCCTCGTCGTGCTCGCCGGGAAGGCGTACGCGGACGTGCTCGTGCGAGCCCGTCGTGGGTTGCGCCCTCTGGTCGCGGTGGAAACCCCGTTGGATGGCAAGGGCTTGGGCCATCGCCGAAGCTGGTTCCGTGAGGATCTCGCAGCCCGGGGCATCCCGTGGACGATCGTACGACTGGGGCCGCGACCCTCCCGCAAGGGCGCGGTGCCGCCTCCTGCGGCCCCTCTGGACGCCGTACCGAGCGAGCCGCAGCCCTCGGACCAGTCCGGAACAAACCGGACAGAGAGCGAGCGATCAGCACTGAAGCCGCCGCGACTGCCAAAGACCGAGCTCGTGCGGCAAAACGCCGCTCGCCTCGATGCCTTGGCGGCGGCTGGCCTTTGCATCTGGTGCAAGAGGAACCCGCGGGCTCCAGGGCGGTCCACGTGCCTGAACTGCAAGAGCGGTGACAACATGGACGAGAAAAACCTTCGCGAGGAGATCCGGAAGCTACGCGAGGCGCTCATCGCCGCGCGGGCCGAGCTCGGCGCTGCGCGCGACGACCTGGCGAAACTCCATCGTGCTGCGGCGGACGTGGTCGCGGAGTGGCACGAGGATCCTATGGGGTCGGTCGACGAGGGCTTCGTCGAGGCCCTCGCGGAACTCCTGCCGACCGAACTCGTGCCGTCCGGCTTCTAACTAAGGCGTGACGCCGCCAGGCCTCGGGCAGGCGTACACCCCGAAAGGCGCTGGCAGATCATAGGCCCTCACACCGTGGGCGCTGCGCGAGCGCGGCATCGTCGCGAGCATGAGCTCAAGTACCCGAGGTACGAGTGCCGCCGGGCGTGGTTGTAGAACCTCTCGAGGTAGTCACCGATCGACGTCATCGCGGCATCCCGTGTCGGGAAGCGCGTCGCGTCGACCAGCTCGACCTTAGAGGGTCGCGAAAAAGCTCTCGGCGACGGCGCTACGACGCTCGTGCTGGGTGGGTTGTATGGCTTCCGTCGATGAGGGCGGAGAATCGCAGGACGAGAACCTCTCGGGAAGCGCGGAAGTGGAGGAGGCAGTGACGGCCGAAACGACGGCCGAGTCCGCCCAAGAGCTGAACGGGGCCGGGCAGTGTTGTTGGGGCCATTGTAATAGTTCCGGGGCCTTATCCAGCCGCTACGTTCAGCAGGGGTGCCGTGACTGGGTGGTTGCGATCTGCCATTCTGCTGGGTTGGCATACCTCCCCAACGGTGATGCGTGGTGGGGGACCTGCCCCTAGCTGAGCCGTAGGTTTCACGTCGCGTAATATTGGAGGAGGGCGAGGGCAGCCTCGCCCTCCTCCAGCCTCGGCGGCCGTCGTGCGCGGTGGGTTTGCGACACCAGGCAGCTTCCGGCTCGCGGGACTGCGCGACGATCCCGACACCATCGAAGCTCGTCTCCGTGAGGATGGGGCGTGGCATCTTCCACACGCGAGGGCGGCCAGAGCCGCACGTCACCTTGACGTCCGCGCGCTTGTCGCTGGCCGACCATGAAGTGACGTAACCGCGGAGCGAAGCCGTCAGGGCCGCGGGCGTGGCCGTCCAGGTTTCGCCCATCGAGCGAAGGTACTCGCTTACGACGCGCTGCGCTTCTCCCGGAAGGATGCAGACATCGTCCCCGTCCTCCCAGCCGATTTGCTGTGAGTCCTTCGATTGGATGAGGTCAACGTCCCGGCTGCCGACCAGCTTGACCCGACCGGAATCGAAGAGCGACGAAAGGACTTCCACGAAGCGGACGCCGGGCTCCGTTCCGATTTGTGCGCGAGCCTGACGATCCGTAACGACTCCGAGTGCGTCGACCATGGCATTCATGGCGCGGCGGGTGTCGTAGGAAGGCATCACGGTCTCGACGAACTGGAAAAACAGTTCCAGGGACGTGGCGAGTTTCCCGTCCTATCAGGCCGATAGGATCGCCATCGCGGCGGCCGGATACTTCGCCGATCGATACGTGGCACGCTTCAGCCGACTTGGTTCACGCGCTGGTTGCAAGGAGGACCTCGTGGGCATACGCGAGATTATCGACGCGCACGCGCTTCCGGAGCCTCTCGTGCGATCGGCTCTCCTTCGCGCAGCTCGACTGGTTCGGCAGAACTGGAACGAGATCGTCGTCCTCTCGGAGGTTCTCGAAGAGCGAGCCGAGCGCGGACGCGACCTACACGAGCGAAGCCTCAACGCCTTCTGGAGGAATTTAGGCATATATCCCCGTGAAGTTCTCGGGTGACGCACCACACGATCCTCTTGACGCAGACGGCGCCCCCTGTTGAGATCGGGGGCGTCGCCATGAAGCAGAGCAAGAAGAAGCCAGCGAAGAACTGGCAGCCCAGGATGCCCCACGGGCTCTACACGACGGGCTTTGACGATATCGCACGACGATGGCACAAGAACCCCAAGGCACCGGCGGGACTTGTCCACCAGATTCAGATCGAAATGGCTCTGGAGGGGTTCCGGGTCGCCGAAGGGTTGATCGTAGCTCCGTCCGTCTGTTCACACGTTTTCGGAGAAAACGTCGTTCTATGCCGTCTGATTGATGCCTTCGGCGTCGAAGGGGTCGAGCAACTCCTTGAGGAAGGGGCCCTTCAATTCCTTCTCTGGAGGCCGATGATCGTCTACATGCAGAATAGGCTGGAAGGGGTTGAGCCCATCATAGGTGGAAACCACAACAGCCTCGCGCATAGCGATCCCGAAGCTTCCGTTGAGATGGGCCTTAAGGGGGGCTGGACTGAGGTGCCATGGGTGAAGCTTCAGCGCCTCGCGAAGCTCGCGATCGAGCGGACCCACCTGCCGGCCGAGAATGTGCCCCACGATGCTGTGAAGGCTGTGATAGACGCCTATGATCGTGGTCGCCTTCGGAAGCTAGGGTTCGATCCGGAGATACCTCGTTATCGACTTAACGACGACCGCCGTGGTGACCTAAGCGGCATGGCTGAGGGCATCGCAATGGGCGTGGTTCTCCAAGGTCTGGAATTCGACGTCCACGAAAGCGAGGTCGCCTGGAAGCACCTCATGCGCATGAAGGACTTCGTGGACGCATACGGAGCCGTGAAAGCGGTGGAACAGGGGCTCCGAGTGGAAAACCTGCCGAACATCCCGGCGCTGTTGTTAAAGCGCGTGATCGGTCTGCGAGACATCGTGAAGCTGCGAAACGACCCGGCCACCCAAGAGCTGCGTAGGTGGCTGTGGGAACAGCCGGACCCGCACGATGCCGATGCTGTAGCGCGCGCCTGGTTGGCAGCGATTACCAATAACCCGCTTAAAGATCGCTCATGGTTCAAGATGGCCCGCCTGACAGCGTTCAGCGTCTTGGGTGGGGTAGCAGGTGTGGCGACTGGCTCTCCTGTTGGTATGGCGGCAAGCATCCTGGCAGGAACCGCATTGAATTTCGCACTGGGTGCCGCCGACACGTTCGGCGTCGAAAGCTTACTAACGAAGCCAAGCCCCCGAAGGTTCGCTGACGTGCTGAGGCAGAAGATCGCTGCACATCAGGCGCCGGCACAGCTTCCAGAGGGAAACCGCAAGCAACGCAGAGCCCAAGAGGCTCGGAAGCGAAAAGCAAAGTGACACCGTAAAGGAGGAACGATATGGGACTGGCAGATAAGATAATGATCGACCCCCCGTGCCCCAAGTGCGGAACGAAGCTGAAGATCCCCCTGAGTCAGGCACGAGCCGGCATGGGAACGACGTGTCCGTCGTGCGGCGCGAAAATTAAATTCAAGGGCGACGGTGGTGGGAACGCTATGAGCAAGCTTGAGGACGCCTTCAAGAAGCTCGGCAAGTAGCTGAACCGAACAAGCGGCGGCGTGGCCGTATGTTCGTTCTGCTTGGTAGCGGGGGGACGCACCCTCTTGACGCACTCGGAGAACTCTGGTCTCATGTGGGCCCCGCCACGTGGGTGCGGGAGCCAAGGAGTACCACTCAGGTGCACAATTATCTAGATTCCCTCTACACATTGCTGGCGTGGATTGAAGATAGACTTGGTGGCCCACTGACGGTGAGTAGACCCGATCAGTCCATTCGGCTCACACCTACCTTGGAGGGAGCCAGACTGGTATGGCGTGAGGCTACTGGAACGGTGGTGGCGAACGTGGTGCGCCAACCGGGGCCCTCTGAGGTCAATCCCGGGGACAGCGTTGATCCTCGTGACTTGCGAGCGCTTGTAGATCTCGCGCTTGAGGCACTCGACGAAGAGCTTGAAGAATAATCTCCTTATCGTCCCCGTAGTATAGCGGGCATGGAGCCCGCTCCGAAGACGATAGAAGAATGCGAACCCCATCTACCATCATCGCGAGCGCCATCCTGCTCGCAACCCTTACGACAACAGCCTGCACGCCTGACGCGCCCGAACCGGAGATCTGGTGCGCCACAACGTCTGAATCGCGCCGAGGAGTGTTGCGGGTCTTGGTCCTCGTGCGTCCACTCGACGCGACGAACGGCGGGCAGGTCCTCGATGAGCTTGTCGTCCCAGTGGTACTCCGAGGTGACCTTGCCGAGGAGATACTTGCGACGCTCCCGGTCGAACGTGACGACCTCTTGATCTCGCCGATGAACCGGAGAAGCTGCCCCGCGGAGGTCGTTCAGCGCGGAGTTCAAGGCAGAGGCAGTTCGGCTCTGCCAGATCGGGGACCGGAGCATCGCGCAGGTCGCGAAGGATCTGGATCTTACCGAAACGCGCTACGCGAGTGGGTGAGAGCTGCCGAGGTCAACGGCGGCGGGGAGAAACCCCCGGAGGCCCTCACGGACGCCGAGCGCGAGGAGCTCGTGCGGCTGCGGCGTGAGGTCAAGCGGCTGCAGATGGAGCGAGAGATTTCTAAAAAGCGGCGGCCTTCTTCGCGAAGGAGAGCGAGTGAAGTTCGCGTTCATCGCCGCGGCAGAGGCTCGAGGCCGAGCAAGGAGGAGCAAGCGGCGCTGCTCGCGGAGACGTTCGAGCGCGCGGACGAGTTCATCGAGGACGCGATCAACGCGCTCGACTGGCGCCAGATGCAGGAGCTCGTCGCGGGGCTGCTCCGCGCGATGGGATATCGAACGACCGTCGCGGAAGGCGGGCCCGATCGTACATCCTCGCCCATCCCCGTCGTGACGCCGACGGCGCGCTTCTTCGACGCTGGTGCCTCGAAGGGAGCACCCGATGCGGAACCATCAGCGAGCGGCGGCCATTCGTACGGAGATCGAGCAGGGCAAGGGGCGAGGACGAGGGAGGGCGTACCCCGAGCGTGTGCGTCGGAGCGCGATCGAGTACTTCTGGTCGCGGCGTGAGGAGGGAGCGACAATCGCGGAGATCGGGCCCGAACTCGGCTTGCATTGGCGGACGTTGTATGGCTGGGCCAGGGGCAACGCGTCGCCGGAGCCGACGGCCGGTTTCTCGCCGGTCGAGATTATCGAGGCCCGGTCCGCCGATGTCGGCGGACCCTATGTGGTCGTGCATCGATCCGGCGTGCGCATCGAGGGCCTCGACCTCGATGCGCTCGTCGAGCTTTTGCGGAGGCTTTCGTGATCGGCTCGACGCGGCAGGTCAAGGTCTATGCTTACCGAGAGCCCGTCGACATGCGCAAATCCTTCGATACGCTCACGGCGCTCGTCGCCCAGGGCCTTCGCCGCGATGCGATGTCGGGTGAGATATTTCTCTTCGTTAGCCGCACCCGCCAGCGGTCCAAGGTGTTGTACTGGGACGGCACGGGGCTTTGCCTCTTCTCGAAGCGGCTCGCGAAGGGGCGATTCGCGGCGCCGTGGGCGCGGCCTGGGGACGGTCCGCTCGTGCTCACCACGAGCGAGCTCGCGCTCCTGCTCGAAGGGAGCGAGCTCATCGGTCGAATGCCACTCTCGCCGCCGCCGTACACGCCCGCCCATCGCGTGTTGCGCTGGGGATGAGCGGTTTTTTTTTCACGGCCGTCGGTACATTCGAGGGGTCTGACGACATTATACGTTTCGAGACCCGATGCGTTTCGAGACCGAGAATGACCCCGAAGTCCTCCGCCAGGCGGCGCTGCTGCTCGAGCGGGAGAACCAGAAGCTCGCCAAGAAGATCATCGAGCTGACCGCCGAGCTCCTCGCGCTCAAGGGCGGCGATCCGGAGCAGCTCAAGCTCCGCATCGCCGAGCTCGAGCAGCAGATTGCCCAGAAAAATCGCCTCCTTTTCGGCGAGAAGTCGGAGCGTCGCGACGGCGACGAGCAAGACGCAACGCCGGAGCCGCCGGCACCGCCGAAGCCGCCGCAGAAGGGCCACGGACCGAAGGCGCAGCCGTCGTTGCCGATTGTGGAGGTCGTGCACGAGCTCGACGAGGCGGACAGGGTATGCAACTCGTGTGGCAGCGCGCTCGAGGTGTGGGAGGGGCAATTCGAGGAGTCGGAGGTGGTCGACGTCGTCCCGCGGCGCTTCGAGCTGAAGAAGCACAAGCGGCAGAAGTATCGGTGTCGCTGCGGTGGTTGCGTGGAGACGGCGCCCGCTCCGGTGAAGCTCTTCGAGGGGGCACGGTATTCGGTCGACTTCGCCGTCGAGGTGGCCACGGAAAAGTATTGCGAGCACTCGCCGCTGGAGCGCCAGGTGCGCAAGATGCGGCGCGAGGGCCTGCTCGTCGAGTCGCAGACGCTCTGGGACCAGATCGAGCGGCTCGCGCGGCTCCTTGCGCCAGGCTACGAGGCCCTCGTGCGCCACGTCCTGAGCCAGCCCGTCATTGGCGTCGACGAAACGCGATGGCCGCTCCTCGGCAAGAATGAGCCCTCGCGGTGGCACGCGTGGTCGATTGTCGCGCCGGATGCGGTCGCGTACCGAATTCTCGAAGGTCGCTCGACCGAGGAGGCAAAGCAGGTGCTCCGCGGCTACGAGGGCGTCGCCATGTGCGACGGCTACGCCGTCTACAAGTCGCTTGCCAAGGGCGAGAATGCGGGGATCGAGCTCGCGCACTGCTGGGCTCACGTGCGCCGCGAATTCATCAAAGCCGAAAAGTCCTATCCCGAGGAGACCAGGGCCGTGCTCGGGCTGATTCGCGGACTGTACGCGGTCGAGGCGCAATGTGAGGCAGGGGCCTCCGGCGACGACAAGCGGCGCGAGCTGCGGGCAAACGCGTCGAAGCCGATCGTCGACCGAATCCGGGATTTCGCCGAGACGACGGCCGTGGTGCCTGGGAGCAGCCTCGACGATGCCATCCAGTACATGGCGGGCCTGTGGAGCGGGCTCACGCGATTCTTGAAGGATCCGCGGATCCCGCTGGACAACAACCACACCGAGCGAGCCGAGCGCGGCGTCGTCGTCGGGCGCAAGAATCACTACGGATCACGCTCGAAGCGGGGGACCGAGGTGGCTGCGGTTTTCTATTCGTACGTGGAGAGCGCGAAGCTCTGCGGGATCGATCCGAAGGTATATCTGCGCACGGCCGTCATGGCTGCGCTGCGCGGGGAGCGGATCGCGCTACCGCATGAGGTCGCCGGCGGAAGATAGGGCTGCGCGAGTAGCCAGACCGGTCGTCCGCGCCGAAGGCGGTGCGATGAGGGCACCGGTGCGTGCGACGTATTGATCGCTTGCGACGAACGGGTCGACCGCGGGGACCAGGAGCGGGCCGCCCCTGCACGCCCGCGGGCGCCCATCCAGACGCGGCTGGGCGAGGAGTTACGCCCGATCGAGGCGTCGACATCTTCGCGTCGCCCGATGGCCTCGGCTTGCAGGAGCCCAGAAGTCATCTCATAAACCACCCAGCAGCGTCCTGAGGTACACGACGATGCATCCGAGGTGGACGAAGCCGAGGAAGTTTTTGGCGTAGCGCTCGTGCCGAACCAAGATGCGGCGGAAGCTTTGGAGCCAGGCGAAGAGACGCTCTACCTTCCAGCGGCGCTTGTATCGACGGAGGGGGCGAAGGTCCTGGCTGAGGCGCTTGCGATTCGAGCGATTGGGCGCGATCATCTCGATCCCGCGCTCCTCCGCGAGCCGCGCGTCGAGCTTGTCGCTGTCGTAGGCGGTGTCGCCGATGAGGCGCTTGGGGAGTTGGGCGAGAAAGCAGCTATCGAGCGTTCGGTCGACGAGCGTGACCTCATGCGGCGAAGCACTTTCGATGCAGATGGCGAGAGGAAGACCAGAGCCGTCTGCAATGGCCATGATCTTGGTCCCCTTGCCGCGCTTCGTCTTCCCGACGCAGGGCCCCCCTTTTTGGCGCTCACGAACGTGCCGTCGATGAACGCCTCGCTCAAGTCGATCTGCCCTCGATCGCGTAAGTCCCCGGCCAATGCGTACAGGACCCGTTCGAGCGTGCCGTCCTTCGACCACTGCTGAAACCGCCGATGGCAAGTCTGGTAAGGCGGATATCTCTCGGGCAAGTCGGCCCATCGAGCGCCGGTGCGCAAGATCCACAAGATGCCGTTGAGTACCTCGCGGGGATTCTTCCACGGCCTCCCGCGGCCATCGGCGCGTACGGGCGGCGAAGGGATGAGCGGCTCGAGTAACGCCCACTGAGGGTCTGTCAGGTCCACACCGCGTAAATGTCGTCACGAACGAAAATGTACCGACGGCCGGATCAAGGCCCGTTCGATTGATCCTACAAAGTAGGATTATGGGGCAGATGGACCTACCGGAGTGTTTATGAGATGACTTCTAGGGATCTTCGTGGAGGTGAAGCATCGCGGCCAGGTCATGGGCGCGAAGGAGATCCGTGCGTTCCCTCGGCGGGCGCAAGCGCGGGGACAAGTGCCTCTACGTGAGCACGGGCGGGTTCACGAAAGACGCCCACTACGAGGCGGAGCGCGCGGACGTGGCGACGACGTTGATCAGCCTGCCGGCGCTGCGGAAGCTCGTCGTGGACCACTACGAGAGCCTCGACGCGGAGACGCGGGCGCTCGTGCCGTTGCGGCGGCTCTACTGGCCGGTGGGGAAGAAGTGACGGCAGCGCTCAATCTGCGTACATCTCATCGTCGAGCGTCTTCGCATCGAGCACGTTGCCCCGACGATCCACGAGCTGCACGCGCCATCGCAGGGCCACCGATTGCCCGACCTCGAAGCGTGTTCGCCATACGGGATGGTTGCGAACGACCTGCGGATCGCACCGGACTTGAGCACGTTGCACGAGCGCGCCCGCGGGCGGCGGGAGCGTCACCACGCCGCTGGCGAGCACGGCATTCGCCGCGTCGAGCAGTTCGAACCAGACCGCCAGGAGCCTCGGACGCCTATCGGCACGCCGCACACGCACCTGCAAACCAAGCCCCGTTGCGAGCCCCGTCTCGACAATTCGCGCCGGAGGCGGCGCAGCACTCCTGTTCTTGCTGATGGCGGTGGCCGAGGGGGTGACACGCGAAGGCATCGTGCATAATCTCACGTGGCGCTTCGACAGGAAGCACGCGATGACCCTGGATAAGTCGCTGCTGCCGAGATTAGACCCAACGTATTATACCGAGACCCGGGCTGCCACGGCGGACCTTGTGGGACGTGCCCCGCCGCCCCATCCTCGGTGCTGGGCAGGCTCCACAAGGACCCCGGACGCCGGTCGGGGCGGCGACGGCCCGCAACCCCGTTGGGCTGCCGGACGACTCGGTGCAGCACGGCGGGATGCGTGGTCACAAAAAGTTCTGGATTTGCCTTGCGGTCTGGGACCGTGCCATGAGATTTGTACGTCCGTGGGGTCTAGGTCAACGAGCCACGTTCGCGCTGCGGGGGGCGGTCCGGGCAACTGGACCGTAGTCGGTGGCTACCGCCTGGTGGACGCCCCGCTACGTCGCGCATAAGCAGTCATCCGAACCTCGTCAACAAAAAGGACTCGGTACATGATCGCAAAGCCGCCGACCGTTTTCGTCTCCTATGCATGGGAGGACGACGTAAAGGTCTGGGTGCGCGATTTTGCTACGCGTCTTCGGAGAGAGGGGGGCGTCGACGTACACATCGATCAGTGGCATCTCGCTCCGGGCGACCCGTTGCCAGCATTCATGGAAAACGCCGTTCGCACAAACGATTTCGTTCTCCTTGTCTGCACCCCGAAGTACAAGGCGAAGTCCGATGCCAGACAGGGCGGCGTTGGTTATGAGGGGAACATCATCACCGGGGAAGTCTTCGCCAAAGCGAATCATCGTAAATTCATTCCTATCTTGCGTAAGGGCGATTGGTCGTCAGCGGCTCCAAGCTTCCTTTTGGGAAATGTATACATCGATTTTCGCGGTGATCCCTACACCGAATCTGCGTACAAGGATCTTCTGAATACACTGCACGGGCGCTTGGAACGACCGCCCACCCTCGGGCTTGCACCGGCTTCCAGCGGTGAAATTCCCGGCGCAAGCGGCGCTTCACCGAAACCAATCGCCCACGGTATAGCAGCTCGATCGGCAACCAGCAATCGTGCGCAACTGGTCCCAGCCAAGAATGGTGCCCCGATCTTTGGTGTCAAGCGTACTGTAATCGGTACTCTGATTGTTTGCTTGCTAGCACTCGCGGCAGCATTCATTGGTCTCTCGAAGCTCTTGTCCCCATCTCCAAGCACGCAGACGGACTCGAAGCCTATGGTTCCCTCTCCGAGCACTCAGGCGGAGCAACTCGGACAGCCGGAGCGGGGATGGATCGAAGCATACGGAGCGGCGATCGACTCAGGCGACGTGGACCGCATCATTGCGTTGCATGTGCTGCCTACCCGGCGCTTCTTCACAGCGCGAAACCAAGACGCGACGCAGCTCCGCAAGCTCTACCAAGGCTGGTTCGACGGGGATGGCCGCACGAAACGAACGGGATTCGACAACTGCTCGCTCGCGACCGTGGCGAGCGATGGAGCACGCGCCCTACGCTGCGAAACTTATGTTGAGCCGCCGTTCTCGAAGAGCCCGTCCAGGGTGCCTACTTGTCTCGTATTCAGGAGCGATGGGAAGCTATTATCGCGGACGGAGATATCCAAAGGTAACGATTGTCCGCCCCACTGAGCCTGGAAGCATACACCGCGTCGGAACATCGCGTCTGTCGGCGGAAGCAAACATTGCTGGGACCGCTACGGACAACCGGACCTTCACATCGGATCGTCGAGGTGTAGGGTGACCCTGTAGGTCCGCATCTCCCCGTCGAACGAGCTCGACACGACATCGCGGAAGACGAGGCCCAGGCACAGCGCCGTGACGCGCACCTTGTCTTCGTGGCGTGCGTTCAGCCTCTCCGCGATGATATCTTTGCCGTTACGAATCCTGATGTCGATGCCATCCTCATGAATGTCCGAGGTTGTCGCTCGCACGCGCGTCAGCTTCGTATCGTTTTCGGTCGCAGTGACAGAAGTGCAGGTCCAGCCCTCCGTACGCCTCGCGCTGGGGCGTAGACATACCGCGGCGGTGGGATGGGAGTCGCGGATGTTGCGCTCCTCTGTTTTTCCGAGCCTCTCGAGCGCGACGGCGAACCGGAGTAGCCACCTACCGTCGGGATCCAGGTCGTCCGTACATGATGCTGAAACGCACGGCCTTTTGGATGGGCAGTCGGAGCAGCGTTCTTTGGCCGGGTCGCAGAGGCTCTTCCTCTCGGCCGTATTCTGAGGGTTTGTTGCGCAGTTTTTTCCGCCGCAACACACCGCGGGGCATTCCTGCGACGGGGGTGGAAGCAGCGGCGGATCGGGTGGTTCCGGCTCGAGCTTGCCGACCGTGGTCGCTCCCGGGCTCGTCGAGACGGGCAACACGGCCGAGGGGGGATCGGGGGTGACTTTTGCAGGCGTGGACGGCAGAGAAGGGAGCATCGAAGCCACGGGATTGGCCTCTTGCTCGCTCTCGTCACCGCCTCGCAACGCGAAGACCGCCACGATCACGGCGAGCACGACACCAACAGCAAGACCGGCGAGGATGGGCGCCTGGGACGTCATGGGAATGGCGGACGGCGGCGGAGGTGGTATTTCCACCGGAGGTCTGTGCAATGCGTGAAGCAATGGGCTGCTCGGTTCCGTGACGCGCGGTGGTGGGGGCGTGGGCGCCGTCATGGGAGCCGTCATGCCCTGCTCCGTGCGCACGGCCATCGAGAGCTCCGTCTGCGGCAACACGACCCGCTCTCCGCGAGACATCCGGAGCAACTCGACCCCCGACCGGGGCCTCCCGGAAGGATCCAAGCTCAGGCACGCCGCGATGGCTCTCGCCCACGGGCCTGGGAGAGCTGGCGGGGGCCAAGCGAGGCTCCCCTGGGCAGCGGAGCGATACGCCCGTCCAAAGGCTTCGAGGGACGCATCCACCGGCAATCCCGTGGGATGTCGGCCCAGCAAGAGCTCTGCGCCGAGGACGCCAAAGGCGAACATGTCCCGACCGAAGCCACGGTCGTCCCGGGGAACGGACATGCGGGCGGCGAGGTCGGGCGCGACGAGCTCCGGCGCGAGGTAAGGCACGGTCCCGAGCACGGCGCCCGTCGCGGTGAGCGGCCGGGGATTGCCGAGCTCCACGGCGATGCCGAAATCAACGAGCTTGACCGTTCCGGGGCTCGTCGGTGCCGTCCAGAATCGTTCGGTGACGAGGATGTTGTCCGGCTTGAGGTCGCGGTGGACGATCTTGCGCTCGTGGACGAACGCGAGCGCCTCGGCGATCTGCTCGAGGAGCGCGGCCCGGTGCGCCGCCGTCATGCGGGGATCCTGGATGAGATCGGAGAGCGGCTCCCCGTCGACCAGCTCGAGGACCAGGCCGGACACCCCGGCGGCGATGTCCTCGAAGAGGCCGTGACAAACGATCAGCGCAGGGTGCGGAGCCTTGGCGAGCGCATGGGCCTCCCGCCGGGCGCGCTCGAACGCCTCGGGCGTGGCGCGCTCGCGTGCGACGACCTTGATGGCGCGCAGGGCGCGGTTCTCAAGGAGATCAGCCGCCTTCCAGACGGTTCCCTGTCCCCCCTCTCCCAGCGGTTCGAGAAGTTCGTACCGATCGATGCGTTGGCCTGCACGAACGCGCATCTTCGTGCTTCTACTACAAACAGGCGGAGGATGTTGAGTGGCTTTCGTTCGGCTGTGGGTCGGCTTCTCGGTCTTCGACTTCGCGTCTCGGAAGTAGCCTGGGTCGTCCACGATCTCATCGCTCTGCATGGCGTGACGACCCCGCCCGCTCCTGGCACGGGGGTGCCCCGCGCACGCAGAGGAACCTTCAGGATCAGGATGTTGGTCTTCCCAACATCGTTGCCCTCGGATACGATGCTCTCCTGCAGATCGCCGTGCTGAGCTCTGAGAACACGTAACTCATCCCACGGATGAACCTGCCGCCGTCGGACCGCGTACCCCGGCGCACGGCGTCGAACTCGCGCGCGCCTTGGCCGACGCGCTAGTGGCGGCAATCGCGGCCGGAAGATGCGGATCGGACACCCCAGCAACACCGTTGACCTCCCATGGGTGTCTCGATACCATCGGACAAAAGGAAGGTTCGTGACTTCATGGGCAGGGGTGGGCAAGTGCGCGTCACGAGCTTGTTTGCTTGTTTTGCGTTTGGGAAGTCGGCCCACGCCGAGCCAACGGCGGTCGACAAGGCCGACGCCGATACGTCCTTCCAACTATGCCCGGCAGCTCCTCAGACGTGGGTGGTCTGAGACGATGCCTCGCATCCGATGTGCGGTGTCATGCATCTGATGGCAGTTGAACCGAGGGCGGAGAGCATGCGCCAATGAAGTCCGTTCAAAGGATCCTAGAAGCACGAGGCTTAGCGGAGCCCGATGGTCGACCGTTATATGCGTACAAGGTGACGGTCAATGAGCTTGCTGCGCTTCACGGCGATCTCGTCGAGCACCTTCGCTTCTGCTCCACCGTCAAGCATCGTGCGGCTGCTGCGTTCTGCCTTTTCGCCGCCGAGAGCATCAGCCGAAGCGACGGAACGCAATGGTGGGCCTGGGATTCTGCTGTAATGAATCTGGGTAGACAGCTTGAGCAATCGGACATCCGTGACGCAGTTCAAGAAGGGCTCCGTTTTTGGAAGCGTCAGCTATGGCGCGGCGACGCACGACGGGAGTTTCTCGGAACGCTCGTCAGCGAAGGCGGACTTCCTCTGGCTCTTCTCAAGGATGACGATGGCCGCCTTCGCCCGTTTTTTCGGGAGCTCCTGCGACGGCATGAAATGTTTCCCGACACGGACCTCGTGAAAGAAGCAGAGGAACTCTCGGCCGGTTTGCCACGCCGAATGCAGTATTCGGTCGTTTTCGATCTCGCCGCGAAGCTCGTGCGCGCAGTCGCTCAAATGCGGCGCAACTGTGAGACGACCAGCGACTCGACGAACGTCGATCTCCCCCTCCGGCTCGACGACGAACCCGCTCGCGCGCTGCTTGAAGGTCTGCGCGCAGAGCCCCAGATCTCGGTCCGCGCCGAGCGGGGGATCGTCGTGAAGACGATTCTGCACCAGCGCACGGACCTCCTGATCGGTCGACGCATCGATCTGCCTCCGCGGCTCAGCAGAACATGGATCGCTTCGACTATCGGGCTGAACGAGACCGAGGAACTCCCGCCGCGCCTCTACTTCTCGGTTCAAGTCGCGAGTGGTTCACGAAGCCAAGTTGCTGTAGGCACCCTAGCCGATGACAGCTACGTCCTGCGTTCCACGCATACGCGCGACATCGTTCGCTCTGCCATCGCAACCGAACAAGTGAGCTGCATCATTTCCACAACGGAAGGCGACCTTGGTTCGTTCATTCCACGAGGAGGTGAGGCACTTCCGGACGGTCCCTGGGTCTTCGAGGACGAAGCTTCGGAGTGCGCCCTGCGTGCGACGACCTCGTGCCGCCTCCGCGCGGCTTCGCTTCTCGTTGCTGTTCCGACTGAGGGGACTTCTGAGTGCGCTGGTCTGCTCGACAACGTTGGCTCGCTCCTGAATCACGGGCGCGAAGTCGTCCGGATCTTCGGAGCCTTCATTTGGCGCGATGGGGAAGACGAAGTCGTCGTCACTCCTCAAGCGGAGGCTGATGATGCTTTTCACTTCGAGCTCCGCGGCTCTCGGCCCGCCCTGGTTCTCGACCCCGATCTCTGGCGGGGAAGACCGGAAATCGTCGAAATTCGCTCGCCCATCGTCGCGCGCGTACCGGCGGCAGAGCTGCGCTGGCGCCGACGTGGCGCTCGATGGTCGGCGGACATGCGTCAGGCGCTCGGAGATGGAGAGATCGGCGTGGCTCGCGGCGGCGTCATCGTATTTCGCGCCCGCGTTCACGTGTTGCCGGACGACCTGCAGATCGCAATTCGTTCGGGCACGCTCAACTCTGGCAGCGTCACGATCGAGAGCAAGGCGCTCATCGACGTTGGTGTGGAGCCGCTCGACGGCGTGACCACGGTGACCCGCGCCGACGCGAAGGGTTTCAGCATCGTCGTCAGTGTCGAAACCAGTGTTCCTCCGTCGACGCTCCAATTGGTGCTTCGCATGGAAGGAGGCTCTCGAACTGAGCTCACTATGCCCTTCCCCATTAAGAATGCGAGCTTCATCGGGCGCAACGGGCGATTTCTTGCAGATGGTGCAGCGGCCGTGTCGCTCGATGAGCTCGCTCATGTTCGCGCCGTCGTCACCGGCGGGAAGGCCGGCATTTGGTCCATCGATGTTCGTCACAAGACAGGAACGTCTCGACTCGTCGGGTTGCGGGAGACCGCCAAGGGGAGCGGCGTCCTCTCGTGCCATCTCGAGCCGCTCCGCGATGCTCTTGCGGCGATCCTCGCGGAGGACAGCAAACTCGATCACGAGGTGACGTTGAAATTGGTCGAGGAAGGCCGTAGCGTCCAGGGCGCCGTCTCACTCTTCGTCCGTCGCTACGACGCCTCGCCCGAACCGCGAACGGAAGCCGACGGATCGCACAGCGTGGTCCTCGAGCCTGGAGCCGCGCAGTTATTGGGTCCAGAAATCGTGGCGTTGCTCCGTGCGGAGGCCGTGCAACTCGATCGCCTCGACGAACCGGCGATTCCCCTCCCTCAGATCGGACCTGGACAATGGTCCGTGACGGCGGCGAACCTCCACGCGGGAGCCTGGCTTGTCCTGTTGTATCAACGAGACTATCTTCGTGCCCGGCCGCTTCGCATCACGGTTCCTGGCGCCGCAGAAGACGTGCCCACGGGGACCATGGCCGCGGCGCTTCGCGAGGCTGATGAAGAGCGCCGGCGAGATATGCTCGCCCGAGCCGTCGTAGCCCTTCCTGATGACGGAACTGGCGTCGACTGGGATGCTGCCCGGCCGTTTATCGCAAAACTTGGAGTATTCCCTGCGTCCACGTTTGACCTTCTGGGGGCCGTCAGCCGCTGTCCTCGTGTCGCCGTCCTCTCGCTTCTAGAATCCGCCAATCGCGATCGCGTCTGGTATGGACTCGAAGAGCTGCCATTTCTCTGGGCCGCAACTCCTGTTGCCGATTGGCTTCATGCTATCGGCGCGTACAAGGAAGCCCTGAGATCTCAACTTCCCAGCGACATCAGCATCGAGATGATCTTGCGAGAGAGCGCGCCGGATCTTTTTGGCTCGAGCAAGCGCACGATGTTTCTCGATGTCATTCATGACGCGGCGTATCTCGTTCACAAGCATATCCCCAAGCCTGGCGAACGGTGGGTGTTTAACGCGACAAACCCGTCTTTCGCGGCGTCCAGAGTGCCAGTCTTCTCTCACTACTTGCAGGAATTAGCGCGCCGCCACGCGGAGAACGACTGGTGGCCCACGAGCACTCCGTGGGAGGACATGACGAGCTTGCCCGTGCTGGCGCCCTTCGTGAACGAGATCCGCGGGTTGGGCAGGTTCAAGCAGAACGTGCTGATGACGCCGCTCGTCCTCGCGGGAAAGACGGCGGCAGGGGACGCGCGATGCGACCTCTTGCGCTTGCGCCAGGTTCGAGATTTCGACCCCGAGTGGTTTGATTTTGCCTACGCGATCGCGCTTGCGGTCGTGCTCGGAAACCGCCGTGCCCGGAAGGAAGCCCCGTTCCATGACTGAGCCGTTCTTTTCTCGCCTCGCCCAAGAGCTCGTCGTCCGATCCGCACGAGCGACGATCAGTCAAGCCAGTCCGGCGAACGCGCCGCTTCTGCATCATCTCCAGGCAACGCTCGAGGCCGACGCGGGTGCAGCCGGGAGCTTTCTGGCTCCGCCGCTGTTCGAGGCACTCTTTCGATGGGAGAGCGCTGATACTCCACTGGAACAAATTTCGTTTCTCGAGAAGGAGCTCGTGGCGGCGATGGACCAGCCACCCAAGGAGCTTCAGGACGAGTATCGCTTTCCTCGCAGCCGCGCGCCCTACAAGCATCAGCTCGCCGCGTGGACGGCGCTCGAGGCGACACCCGCCCGGTCCGTCGTCGTTCGGACCGGGACGGCAAGTGGGAAGACCGAATGCTTTCTGATTCCGATCCTGAACGACTTCGCACGCGAGCTGCGCGGACTACCACAGACATCCCCGCTCGTAGGCGTTCGAGCCCTCTTCCTCTATCCTTTGAACGCGCTCATCAATAGTCAGCGCGACCGCCTCTCCGCGTATACCGCCCGCTTCGGCCGCAGGATGCGATATTGCCTCTACAATGGCGCGACGCCGGAGACGGAGCCGAAAAGGCTCGCCCAGGTGGCGCCCAACGAGGTTCAGTCCCGGAAAGAGCTCCGCGAGGAGCCGCCTCCGATCCTTGTGACCAACGCGACGATGCTCGAGTACATGCTTGTGCGCGCGAAGGACCGGTCCATCCGCGAGCAATCCCGCGGTCGTTTGCGCTGGATCGTGCTTGACGAGGCGCACACGTACATCGGCTCGGCAGCGGCGGAGCTGGCGCTTCTGTTGCGGCGGGTAATGCACGCCTTCGATGTAACCCCCGAGAACGTTCGCTTCGTGGCGACCTCGGCGACCATTGGTGATCAGGAAGCCGAGGTGCAACTTCAACAGTTCCTCGCAGACATCGCAGGAGTCGCTGTGGACCAGGTCACCGTGATTGGTGGCCGCCGTGTCGTCCCTCCGCTCACAGAGCAGCTGACATCTCGGGACGAGCCCCGTCCTTCGGTCGAGGCGCTCCAACGACTCACCGAGCGTGAGCGATTCGACGCCCTCGGAAGCGTCGCGAAGATTCGCACCCTCCGCGAGCGACTCTGCGAGCCGGGGACTCCGCCTCTGAACCTTGCCGAAATTGCCGCGCACCTGGGTGATGGCAATCGAGCGCTCCCGCACACGATGGTCCTCGCGCTGCTCGACGCCGCTAGCTCGGCGAAAAATCCCACCGGCGAGCACTTGCTCCCGCTCCGTGGCCACTTCTTCGTCCGCACGTCGCCTGGTTTGTGGACGTGCCTCGATTCAAAATGCGCCGGCCGAAAGGGCACGAAGCTCGACGACGCCGCGTGGCCGTTCGGAAAGGTCTTCCTCTCCCATCGCGAGCGCTGCGATTGCTGCGATTCGCTGATCTTCCAAGTGGTACTCTGCACGACGTGTGGAACCCCCGCGCTTCCCGCGCGCGATCGGACGGGAACACTTACGCCTCGTTTGCTCGATGAATCGCATACCGTCGACCTCGACACGGACGAGGAGAGCGATGACGACGACGCGGACGCAGGGATGGGCGCAAAAGGAGCGAGTAACGAGCTGATTGTCGGCGAGAAGCACGGGGCGACCATTCCTTTCAGGCCTCTCAACGCGCGAACCGGAGAGCCTGCTGCGAGGGGGTCTACCATCGTTCATCTCGCGAAGTCGGAATCGGGTGAACCCGAATGTCCTGGCTGCGGAGCACGGGAGTCCAAGACGCACGTACGTTTTCGCCCACTCCGACTCGGAGCCCCGTTTTACCTTTCTGTCGGGATCCCTGCGGTGCTCGAGCGCCTTCCAGCGGAAGAGAAGACGCAGCCTGCCGAAGGCCGTCGACTTCTGACGTTCAGCGACAGCCGGCAGGGCAGCGCACGGTTTGCGGCTCGGCTTCAGCTCGACAGCGAGCGCAACGAGGTCCGCGCTTTCGTCTATCACACTCTCTGGAGCCAGCGAGCGCCGCGGAACCCGGAGCGCCAGAGTGAGCTGAAGAAGGAAATCGAAGGGCTGCAGGTGGCCGCCGCGGTCCCCGCTGTGAAAACGGTCATCGATCAGAAAGTCGCCGAGCTGAAGAAGCTAGAGGCGCTCGATAGCCATCCGGTCGCGGAGATCCCGTGGAGTGAGCTCGCGCGCCGCTTGTCGGAATCCCCCGAGGTGGCATGGATGGCCGCTTCCCAAAAATTTCGCTATGCGCCAGCGGCGCTCGATCGGGCGGAGCTGGCGAACATGCTCTTGTTCCGTGAGCTGTTGCGTCGTCCGCGTCGCCAGAATTCATTGGAGACCATGGGGCTTGCGTCACTCGGATACCCGGCAATTGAGGCGATCGCGCATGTACCTGCCGTGTGGCGCCAGTATGGGAAATCATTGCCCGAGTGGCATGCGTTCTTGAAGCTGAGCATCGATTTCTTCGTGCGCGCGATGACGGCGCTGGAGGTACCGCGGAATCTGAAGCGGTGGCTCGGGCTCTCGATGAGCTTCACTAGAATCGTCGAGCCGGATGCCGATGGGGTTCGCAACAAGACGTACCCCTGGCCTCGACTCGGACGCATCGGGCGGCCTTCTCGGCTAGCGCGCTATCTGCTCAATTTTCTTCGGGTCGACGCTGAAGACACGAGCGAAGGCGGACCTCGAAGTGACGTCGATGTGCTGCTGCGAGAGGCGTTTCGCGCGCTGTGTCACTCTGGAATATTTAATCAAGACACGGATGGATTTCGCGTCGATCTAGCGAAGCAAGCGACGGTTCGTCTCGTCTTCGAAGCATGGTTATGCCCGATCACGCGCCGCATCCTGGACACTACTCTCGACGGCATCACGCCGTATGAGCTGGGTGCGCTCGAAGCTGGGGAGCGGCGGTGCGAGCGCATCGAGCTGCCGATCCTCGCAGCACCATTTCGTCGGGTCGGGGGGATCGAGCAGCCGGCGGCGGAGCTCGAGCGGTTGCTCGACGCTGATCCGCGCACCGGGATAGCCAGGGCGAAGGGGGTATGGGGGGAATTCGCCGACCGCATCGCGCTGAAGTCTCCGACGCTATACATCCAGAGCGGCGAGCACTCCGCGCAACAGACCAAGAGTACCTTATCTTCGCTGGAAAAGCGCTTTAAGTCCGGCAACGTGAACGTCTTGAGCTGTTCGACGACGATGGAGATGGGTGTCGACATCGGCGGACTGAGCGCGGTCGCCATGAACAACGCGCCCCCCGGTCCCTCGAACTATCTTCAGCGCGCGGGCCGAGCAGGGCGCTTCGGTGTTCCCCAGTCGATCGTGTTGACGATGTGTCAAAGCACGCCCCACGCTGAAGCGGTGTTCCAGAACCCGAAATGGCCGTTCGAGACTCCAGTTCACGTGCCGAGAGTTTCTCTCGAAAGCGCGTCGATCGTTCGCCGGCACGTCCATTCGCTGTTTCTCTCACGCTTCTTCGAGGTCGGGAATCACTCGGCACTCGACCTCGAGTGCAAGCCGTTCTTCGTGAATCCGGTCGATGGTGTGTCTCTTGCCGGGCGGTTTTCGAGCTGGCTGCGAACCGATGCTCAGGCGGACACGGAGTTGAAGCGTGGACTTTTGATGGTGACCGCACGTACGATTCTCGCGCTCGGCGAGGACGCCGTGGGTGCTACGTTTTCACGGGCCGCGAATGACATTGATGCTCTCGCTGATGGCTGGCGGGTCGAGTATGACATGCTTCGCGCCGAGATCCGCGAGTCCGGAGCGGATCCAGACGCGCCCAACGCAGCCCGAGATGTCGTTGCCCGCGCCCTGATCCGCCAGTTGAAGCGGCTCGAGGGAGAATACCTGCTCCGGACGCTGGCTGATCGGGCGTTTCTGCCGAGCTATGGTTTTCCGCTCGGCGTAGTTCCGTTCGTTAACACGACAGCGGAACAGCTGAAGTTCGACACGGAGGAGCCGACGAAGGCAGACGAGGATAACGTTGCGCAGCGTCGTAGCTATCCATCTCGTCCGCTACCGGAGGCGATTCGTGAGTATGCCCCGGGAGCGTCAATCGTGCTCAACGGCATGGTGTTCAAGTCAGAAGGGGTAACGCTCAACTGGAAGACCCCGGTGAATGATCGTGCAGTCGCAGAGACCCAGGCGATTCGTTTCGCCTGGAAATGTAAGGCCTGCGGGGCGGTCGGCACTAGCCGCAATAAACCCGAGCGTTGCACGCGATGCGCGAGCGAGGCCCTGAAAGAGACGCGGTATCTCGCGCCTGCGGGCTTCGCCGTCGATATCCGTGCGACACCGACAAATGATCTTTCCACGCAGCTCTTTGTTCCGAGAGAGCCGCCCTACGTTGCAGCGAACACCGATTGGCGCGCACTCGCAAATCCCGCTACGGGATTCGTTCGCCATGATCCCGAAGGGAACGTTATTTTCTTGAGCGGCGGCGCGAGAAGGCGGGGATATGCGCTCTGCCTCCGGTGCGGTCGCGCCGTGGAGCCCGAAGGGGACCAGACTCCGGAGGCTGCCCTGAACGAGCACCGTCGTCTGCGCGGCGGCAAAGAAAGGGATGAAACTGCAGTTTGCCCGGGCAACGATCAGCCCTGGGCGTTCGCCAAGGTGTTCCTGGGCGGCGCCGCCCATACCGACGTCGTGGAACTCTTGCTCCACGATCCCGTCTCGGGGAGCCCCCTCGGCGACGCCACGGTAGCAACCGGGCTTGCGATAGCCCTCCGCGACACGCTGGCGCGGCAGCTCGGTATCGATCCTCGAGAGGTCGCATGGGCGATTGGCGACGGACAATCTCCCACCGGACAGTCGGGGAAGTCGATTCTGCTTTATGACCGCGCGACTGCCGGGGCTGGCTTCGTCGCGAATGTCCAATCGCTGCTTCCTCGACTTCTGCGGGGTGCGAGCGATATCTTGTCCTGCAGCAAAAACAAGTGCGACCGTTACTGCCATGGCTGTCTTCTCGCGTTCGATACGCAAGAGTTTGTCGAAAACATCGACCGCCACGCGTCGCTTGCGTTCCTGAGTGAAAAGTTCCTCCTCGCGATGGAGTTGCCGGACACGCTCCGGTATTTTGGTCCGGCGACGATATCGGAGAGCGCGGATGCCACGAACGCCATCGTGAGCGAGCTTCGACGCTGCCATGCCGAGGAGTTGCGCATCTACACGACGGGGCCGGCGGCGGAGTGGGATCTCGCGCGATGGCCCCTCGATCGCATGCTCGTTCAGCTGGCGTCCTCGGGAACCCGGGTTCGGTTGATCGTGCCCGAGGAGATCGTAGCCGATATGGAGTGGGACGAGGCGGCTGCGCTGGCTGCGCGCATAGAGGCCGCTGGAATCGAAGTGTTCACAGCTCCCCGCGGTGGCGTCCGATGCGGAGATTTGGACGGGTCGAGCGGATGGCTGCTGGCAGAGATTTCTGGCCCGCAGCGGTCGGTTCGATGGGCCGTCTCGGACCCGAGCCAAGCTCGGCCTGATGCGAGCTGGGGCGCGACGGTGCTTAGCGAAGTAGAACGAGCCGCTTGCGTTCGATCGAACAGCGACAAGCCCCTCGAACCGCTGATGTTAGCGCCGCTCGACCGCGCAACGCTGGACAAGGCGCGTCCTGGAGTGTTCCGAGAGGTGACCATTCGTGGCGCGATGGACGGCGATATTGCGACTGTCGGGCGACGTTTCTGGGGGCAGCTCGCGCTCGACAACCTCGCGCTGGCGGAGCGCCTGGCTCGGAAGCAATCGTTGCGTTCAATCACGTATGGCGACCGCTACATCGTCTCACCACTAAACGCGGCGATCGTCTACCACGTCATCATGCATCTTCGCGACGCGGGCGCGCTCACCGACGCAACCTCCGTCCGCATTCAGACCTGCGAAGCCTACAACGACCGGAACGAGGCCTCGCTTCACGCCGACTGGTATCGCCCACGAGAACAGCGCGAGGTGCTCGATGCGCTGTTTGCGGGAGTCGGTGCATCCACCATCGAGATCGGCAAGCGTCGCCACGCTGCTCACTTTCGCCAACTCGAGCTCGTCTGGGACGACGACCGTAAGATGACTATTCGGCTCGACCATGGATTGAGCTTCATGAAGACGACCAGCTTTACTCCCTATCGCTTTGGTGAGCCGGGATCGAAGCAGGCAGAGGCGATCCGGAAATTGTCGGCTCTCGTGAGGCAAGAGGCAGGAACGACGGTGCCAATCTACGTCAGCGGCCCTGCCTGAGCGGGGGCCGCGTTCATGCTCTCTTCGGCCTCGACACGAGGCTGGTTCAAAGGGCCTCCACGAGAGTCTGAAGCATCCTCAGCGCTGCCCTCGCGCCGGCCCGATCCGCAGTCGCGCGACGGCCACCATGAACTCGTCGGCCAAGGCTCGCGCGAGATCGATGTGGTGTGTATGGGAAAACACAGCTTGCTCCGGTAGTGCTTCGTGGGCGTCCGGGGGACCGCTGGTCAGCGGGTCATGGGCTCGTTCCGTATGTCGCTCGTCGGTGCGCGAGGGAGATGTGAACAATATCACGCTCAATCGAGTTGCTCGTGCAACCCCGTGACGCCCCCCGGCCGGCCGATGGGGAGCAAGAAGATCACGGATCTCGAGTACCCGCCGGGGAAGTGCAAGCGCCGTCACGTGGTTGCTGCATGGCTCCTGCGAAGGCACCCGCAGACTGATCAAGGAACACGCCGCGCGCCAGTGACGAGCGCTCGCGAAGCCAACACGGCTGAATGCACAGACGTTGCATGCCCCGGTGGAGGCTGTCTAGGTGCGCAGGCGGACGCCCGTTCAGCGGAAACTTTCGGAAAGGTTCAGTGGCTTCGGCGCAGCGCACGTCTCTGCGGCTGGACACATGCTTCGCTGCATCCTGATCATCCTCTGCTTGCCTCTCCATCTGTCCTTGGTGGTAGGATGTTGGCATCCATGGATGGTTGGGAGACTCTCCTGGTCTGGAAGTTCAAGGGGCCCCGGTTCGATGACCACGGCATCGAGCTGAGGGACTTGGCCGTCATGGTCCATCTCCGCGAAACGATCGTGGAGGCTGCCAAGCAGGTTTGGCGCCAGGAGAATCCGGACAGCAAGCGGTTGCCGGATAATTTTGAAGATAGTATCGTTCTGAAAATATTTGAAATCGGCAAGGGCAGTGCCGCGCTCGCGATCCGCACGCCCTTCGTCGAAGAAGCTCCGGCTCAGCCAGATAAGCAGCAAAACTTGCCGCAGGTAGAGACGACGAGGCCACGACCGAAGTCTAACCGCCCGAATCTTCGCAAGGCCGTCGCCCATGTGGCCTTGGCCTCATCGGAAATCGTAGGCGGGAAAGTGCCTGCAACCGATATTTCACAGGGCGCAGCCCGGCATCTGCGCCATATTACCGGATCGCTGGGACCCGACGAGGCATACGAAGTAGAAGTGCCAGTCAGCGCCTCACTTCGACATGATCTGCCGGCAAACACAAACAACGCGGTTGAAACGACCAAGGCTGCAAGCCTTCCCGAAGACGCAGCAAGCGGCGAAGCGCAAGCTGAGCCTATTAAGTTGCTGCTGCAATCAGGCGACACAAAAACATTTGCCGATTACTCGTCAAAATTATCGCAGCAACCCCTGCAGCCCTCTTTGTCATCAGAGGGCGTGCTCCTGCATGATGCCGAAGATCCTGTAAACGTCGTCGGTACGATTACGCGTGCGGATATCGAGAGGCACGATGGTGCAATAAAAATCGATGGTCACGCCGTTCCCATCGAATTTACGCCCGAGCAGGAGGCTAAAATCACGAAGGCGTTGTACCTCCACGCCTCAACCCAATTGCAGGTGATCGGGCGGGGGAGGTACGATCGGCGCAACGGCACGCTACTTCGTATCACCCGTGTGGATCAGTGTGTTGAGGTGCCATTCACAGAGGCACAGCTCGAGCTTGCTTTCGGTCAGGATGGACAGGACCCATCGCCGAGCATCGTGGCGCCGCCGGATGCGGCTGATAGCCGCGTGGAAAGCTCCGCACCGGCCGAGCACCAAACGATGGCCCCCGCCGACGAACCCCCCTCCGGCGTCGCGGTACCTCCGGATGCGGCTGATACGGGCAGCGTAGAGCGTCCCTCGCAAGTTGAGGACCACACGATAGGGTCCAGCCGAGAACCATCCCCGCGCGTCGTGGAGCCTCAGAATGTGCCTGAGCCGGGCGCCGCGGAGCCGGGGACGCCCCCCGAGCCTCAACCGCCGGATCTCAAGGACCTGGCATGGGAGGCGCCTTGTGAGGCCATGTTCGAGCATCTGGCACAGCATGATCCGGGTAGGCTCTTGAAAATGCTGGAGGACGGCAGCTTGCGCCCCGGACATCTGACGCATGCGGCGGAGGCGGCCGGCGCGATTACTGAATCGGCAATCGTCGCGCCCGTACTCTTGCGCCTGTTGGGTCATAAGTCGCCACTGGTGCGGGAGGGGGCGTTGTACGGACTGGCATCGCATCTGACTGAGGAAGTCATGGGGCGCATTCGTGCTGTTGCCGAGTCAGATCCAATCGAAGAAGTGCAGGATGCGGCGCGTAGTGTGTTGGAGGACGGCTGATGTTGCTGCTGCGATGGCTCAAGCGGCGAGCCGCATTCCGGGAAGAGGATTTTGAGGACACTCTTCTGGCAATCTTCTACACGAAGGATGGCAAGCCTGATACGTCGCTATCCGTGTACGAGATAGCTGGCGAGGCGCCACAGGTGGTGCAGACGCATGCAGAACATGCCATCGGGTGTCTATCTTCTCCGCCAAGGCAATTCGTCAGTGTTGATGTGGCTGGCTTTAGTGGGCCGAATAAAGCCACAACCCAGGGGACCACCGGGTTCAAATTTACTGCCGACGCCCATAGAGAACTGCGCTTCGATAGCGCGGATGCTCTGCGAGCGTTTGTTCGCGGGTTGTGCGACGCAAGCCCCCATCGAACCATAGAGTCGCCTTCGCGGGAAATCCGGAGCTATGCCAAAGACAGGCAGGCGGCGCAGGATCCTGAGTGGGTGGGAGTATGCGTGGGAAAAAAAGATTGGGAGAAGTGGATGCGCAAGAAAGATGACGAAGGTGGCGGCCCCTCCCAAACCCCAAAGAGCGAGTCAACTGCCGCCAGGCCCAGCGGGAGCGAGCCCAGCGGAAGCGACGTGATCGCGGCAGATGTGCCCGCCACCGAGCCAAGCGCGACCATGCACGGCGGGAGCGAGCCTCGCGGTAACGAGGTGATCGCGGCTGAGGTGTGCACCACCGAGCCCGGCGCAACCGAGCTAAGCGCGATCACGAGCAGCGGAAGCGAGCACAGCGGCAGCGAGGTGATTGCGGCTGAGGTGCGCGCCACCGAGCCAAGCGCCGCCAAGCCCAGCGCGGACAAGGCTACGTTTCCGGAGACGGGCTGACAGCAGCCACGGTCGATGACCCATTGGGTTCCCCGCGCGTACCTCAACCCCCGTTGTATCTCGCCCCGGGATACCTCCTTTTTCGAGAAACGCTCCTCCACATCATTCCCGCGAGATCGCTCGCCGCAATACGGGCGCCGTTCAACGCTTTGGCACCCGATTCGCCCCCCTGCGTTTCGTTCCGTCGGTGTCGGGACGGGGGGCGGGCGAGGAGGTACGTTGGGGTAAAGCGCCATTCTATACCGGCTTCCGTGTGACACGATAAAGCTTGCCGTTTGACTCACGATCAACGCGCTGGCCCAGCCTCTGAGCAAGCTGCTCCGCACTGGCTGCCAGATCCATTTTCACCCGCCCGACCGCGTTTTCGTGAAGTTCTAGTATCAAATCGAGTGCCTCGGCGCTGGCTGCCGCTACCATCTGCCCACGTGCCCGGTTTGCCAGGTTGGCTGTACTGCGAAGAAATGATTGTTTCAAAATGGCCAACGAGCACGGACGTCCTTCATCGGCGAGCGCGCTCAGCGCGTTCGCCATCGCGTGATCGGTAAGAAAATCAAGCGCTGCTGGTTTGGCGAGGCGCTCGTCAAACTCACGTGCGAGCACGGTGAGCACGGCTCCTTCGCCAAGCTTCAACGCTCCAACCAAGCATTCAATCCGTTCGGCAGACCCAGTGTAACCACCCGACCAACCCCACCTTCCCCCCGGTCTCCCCCTGGCTCACCCTCTCCTCGACGCACCTGGAGGGCGAATGGCACGGAGGACGGCGAAGCAATGGGGTCGGCTGGTCGCGCGATGGCAGGACAGCGGCCTGACGGCTGGGGAGTTTGGCGCCAAGGTCAAGGTCGAGCCGCGCAGCCTTCATTGGTGGCGCTGGGCTCTACGGAAACGGGGCGCGATGCGCGAAGATTCGACCCCGATGCTCGAATCGCATCCTGCATTTCTTCCCGTCCACGTCGTCGAGCGCCCGGTAGCCCCGGAGAATGCCCCGCCTGCCCCGCTCGGCCCCGTCGAGATCGTCGTCGATGGCCGTCACACGATCCGCGTCGGCCCGGGATTCGACGCGGATACCCTCCGGCGTGTGCTCGATCTGCTCGGCGAGGCGGAGTCTTCCTGATGTTCACGCTCCCTCCCGCCCTGCGCATTTACGTGGCGACGACGCCCGCCGACATGCGGAAGAGCTTCGATGGTCTCTCCGCCGCGGTGGCGCAGCTCATCGGCCAGGATCCGACCTCGGGCCACCTCTTCGTGTTCCGTAATCGTCGCGGGGATCAGATCCGCGTGCTGTTCTGGGATCGCACCGGGTATTGCATCATCGCGAAGCGCCTCGCGCGCGGCCGGTTCCACCTGCCTTTGCCCGCGTCGCCCGACGCGCGCCATTTGGAGGTCGACGCCGCGGAGCTTGGCCTGCTCCTCGAAGGCATCGACCTCAGCGACGCCCAGCGCCGCAAGCGGTTCCGGCTCCTGCCCCGGCCCTCGCGCACCGCTTGACGGTTTGTCGTCCGGGACCGGTGGTTCGCCCGTGGAGCCGCGGGCAAACCATGCCGGGACGATTCGGCTTGCAAATGGGCTTCGCGCGCATTACAGACCGGGCATGCCTTCCCCGGGGACAAACGCCAGCAAGGATGACCTCGCGCCCGTGCGCGCGAAGCTCGAGTCGATGGCCCACGAGGGCCGCGTCGAGGAGCTTATCGAGCTCGTGCTGGGGCTGCTCTCCCGCGTGCGGGACGAAAACACGGCGCTCACGGCGCGGCTCCAGACCGCGCTCCGGGCGCTTTATGGGCGCCGTTCCGAGAAGGTCAGCGCGGCGCAGCTCTCTCTGATGCTCGATGCGCTGGGCGACGCGGCGCCGGATGCGGCTCGCAATGCGGCCCCGGACGCCCCGCCGCCCGCGCCGGAGCCCGAGAAGAAGAATCCCGAGCCGAAGTCGCCGCCGCACAAGGGCCGCAGCGCGCTGCCGGCGCATCTGCCGCGCAAGTCGAAGATCGTGCGCGTGCCGGCGGCCGAGCGAAAGTGCGCCGAGTGTGGCGTCGAGAAGAGCGGCATCGGGTTCATCCGGAGCGAGATCCTCGAATTCGTCCCGGCCCAGTTCGTCGTGATCGAGGAGGACCGGGAGAAGCTCGCGTGCCGCGCTTGCCAGGCCGGCGTCGTCGCCGCTCCGAGCGAGAAGGTGATGGAGCGGGGCCGCCCCGGTCCGGGGCTGCTCGCGAAGATCGTCGTCGACAAGCACGAGGATTCAATGCCGCTCTACCGGCAGGCCAAGGAGTTCGAGCGGATGGGCGTGCGCCTGTCGCCCTCGACGATCGGCGATTGGGCGGCGTTCTCGGTGGACGTGCTCGAGCCACTCTGGGGCCGGGTCGTGCGGTGGGTGCTCGATTCGGGGTATGTGCGGTGCGACGACACGGGAATGCGCGTGCTCGACCGGGATCACCCCCAGGGCGTGAAGAAGGGCCACATCTGGGGCTACGTGGGCGGCGGCCTGGTCGCATTCCACTACACGCCGAGCTGGTCGGCCGAGGGGCCGGCCGCGTTCCTGAAGGGATATCGCGGATACCTGCAAGGCGATGGATACGCGGGATACGACAAGATCCTGGCTGGGAAGGCGGATCCGGCGGACGACGCGGATAGCGACGGCGTGCCGCTGGCGTCGACGGAGCGTCGGCTCGGGTGCGGAATGCACATCCGGCGGAAGTTCGAGGAGGCGACGAAGCTCGGCAATACGACGGGCGCGGTGGCGCTGTCGCTGATTCGTCGGCTCTACGACCTGGAGCGAGATTACAAGGAGCGCGGGTTATCGGCGGAGGAGCGGCTCGCGGAGAGGAAGGCGCGCAGCGCGCCGGTCCTCGACGAGTTTTACCGATGGGTGCACGAGATACACCCGCAGCAGGTGCCGAAGACGCCGCTCTACAAGGCGACGCACTACGCGAAGAAGCACGAGGCGTCCTTTCGGCGGTGCTTCAGCGATGGGCGATTCGAGATCGACAACGGCGAGGTCGAGCGGCGGCTGCGCTGGATTGCGCTCGGAAGGAAGAACTTCCTGTTCGCAGGGTCGGACCGGGGCGCGGAGAGGCTCGCAATTGCTTACACGGTGACCGGATCGTGCCACATGAACGGGGTCAATCCGCTCGCATATCTGACGGACGTGATCGAGAAGCTGCAATCGGGCTGGCCGAAGGACCGGCTCGACGAGCTGTTGCCGAACGTGTGGAAGCCGGGGATCGGCGCGGCGGAGGGGTGAGCGGCGGCGGGATCCGGCGCGAGCGGCGCGCGAGGGACAGCGCCGACCTTGGGGGTGCGGTTGGTCGGGTGGTTACGACCCAGTAGCCGCTTCGTCTGCCCAGGCGCGCAGTACCCGACCCCCCTCGCCGGCTGCCGCATGCAGACGACGCGCACGTCCGCTCGAACCGCTCCATGGGTTCCGAACCTCCAACTCGTGGGTAAGCACGAACGCGAGCATATGGGACAGCTCTAGCCGCGCAGCTCTCTCGACTGATATCAGCCGCAAGATGCCCTTGGCGACGACATCGTAACTGTGCCGTCCCACGAGCTGCAACCAGGCAACGATGTCGGAACGCCGCAAGTTGGGAAGGTGTTCGGTAACGGCTGCGAATGCGTCACTATCGCCAAGGAACGCGCGCGTAAGCCAAGTGGCGTGCAGGCGCCCCCCAGCAAGGCGCTCCTCACGTTCAAGCTCACGCAGACATCTAACCGCCGCTTCGGCAGGCGTCTTGTCGGCGATGCTACACATCAATGGCCGCCAGTATGCCTCTTGAGGTGACATCTCGTGGAGCCACCAGTCGCGCGGGGATGTGTGAAGTTCAACCGACTCGATTCGACGTAGTTCTCGTCGCCAGGCCGAGACGGGATCCGGCAACTCCCACATCGCGTTGCAGATTAGGTCGAATACCGGAGACGGGTGAGGGAGTTCATGTTTCCAGAAGTCGGTCAGCGCGTTACTAACCAGCTTCTCGTCGCTGCCTTCGCCGAGCTTTCTCAGTCGCACAAGAGCCGCCAGACGAATCAAAGGATTCATGTCCGGATCAACAGCAGCACGCATGCGCGGATCGTCGAAAGTAGGTGCGGTCGCGAGCTTGCTCAGCAGGTACGCCAACCACATCACTTCACGCTCAGGGAATTTTGTGATCGTTTGACGGGCGCGCTCCAGATAAATTGATGCTGCCCGAGCGGCAATTCGATCGATCGCTACCTGCCACGCTGTCACATGCCCCGGGAATCCTACAGCACACACCGCTCGAAGCACGGACTCGGTAAGCGAGTCATCTTCCGCGGCCACGATGATCTCGGCTCCCCCTTCGTGCAGACCTTCCCCGTTCTCGAGGCGCTGCCGTACACTTTCGGACATGGGATGAACGAACCCGTCCGCGATCAGCTTTCCGACGCCAGACGGTGCGGTCTGCGACTTCCAGCGCTCGGCGAGCGCATCCCCGATGCGCTTACGAGTGGCGGGCGTCACCCGTGCCCCGTTCGCAACGCACCTTCCGACCGCCATCAGTGTTGTTTGAAATGCGTCATCGGGCAGTTCCAGAATGCGATTGATGAGTGCGTCCGCATCGTTCGACTGTTCGATGGCAAACACGAGTGCTTGCGCCCAAGGCCGAGAAATATCCTCCGAAAAGCGTCGCACGACTTCATGGGGAAGATGCTCTTGGATGTAGCACCCGGCGAGATACTCTTGGATCAGTGGGAACACGAAGCTATACGCGCCTACTTGCTCGCGGAGCACGCCACACGACTTAAGGGCGGAGAGTAGTTGTGCCGGCGACTCCGAGAGGACGCGCATTGCGTCTCGGGACGACACCTCTACGCCCCCGCGTTCAAGCGCGGCGAACGCGAGCTGCTCTGCCGCGCTGCGAAGCTTCAAATCGTCCGGCAACGTTGTGGTTGGTTTGTGAGCGTCAGGACGGAGGAGCGTGGCGATATAGCGCTCGATCAGCTCCGTTCGACGGGCCGGCAGCGGCGTGAACTGTGTCATCGCATGGTCGACCATGAGACACAACAGCAATGGGACCCTTGCCATGCGCCGGACTTCGCGGCTGCGGGCGATAGCGATAGCAATCTGCTGCGCCTTCCCTTCGTGACCTGACGGTAACCACCCTGAGCAGAATGCTTCGATCTGGTCATCTCTCAGGGGTTGCAGTTCGAGAATGCGCGCGCCCATTGGCGCCGCCAAGGCTCCGGTCTCACGAGCAGTTAGAATCCAGGGAACGTCTGGGAAGCGCGCTGAGAACGTCGTCACAGCTTCCAGGACTTGAGTTCTCTCGCGCAGCGACAATTCATCGAGCCCGTCGAGCAGGAGCAGCAGCATTCCGCTCTCAGCGAGCTCTGTCCAGTCGACAGAGATGCCGAATTTGGTCGACACCTCTTCGTCCAGGAACGCAGCTATCGGACGTTGTGAGCGGGCCAAGTCCGCAAGTGAGATGAGGACGGGGACCCAGACTGAGTCGGCATGCCGATGGGCGAGCGCACGAAGCAGCGCCGACTTTCCCCCACCCGCCCCTGAAACGATCACGACTCGTGAGCGGGCGCCTTCGGGTAGTGCGTGCGGGTCCACCGGATCGCCGGCCTCTTGGACGTACTCATCGTCGAGCAGGACGCGCGGACGCTCACGTTCCCAAACCCTCAGCGTCGGCCATAGAAAGGAACTCTTCGTCATACCGACGAGAGAAGTTCCGGGGATACTCATTGGCCCATAGAGTCGACCAATTGCAGCCCGGTATGCAGCGACCCCCGGGCGGACGTCGACGATCCGAATTCCTTGCTCCCGCAGCTCCTGGAGCAATTGAGCCGCAGTAAAGATGCGCCGATACCGCGCACCGGACGCAGCCTTGGAGACAAGTATATCGAACAAGCTTTCCGATGATGTCTCATGGCATTGCGGCATCCACTGAGGGACAAAATCCCTTCGCAATCGCTCCGTTGGCGCAATCTCAATCGCCGTCGCTGCTAGCAGCGCGAACAGCGTCTCGTGGTTGCGATTCACTTCAGAAAGCAACCCCTGGACGGCGTTGACAGCGGTCTGCTGTTCGCTCGACAGATCGTTCCACCACTCCTCAGGGTCTCTTGCATAACACGCGCGGCGAGCTGCCTCGGCAACAGCTTCGTGCGTGGTTGACGTCATCCCAAGCCAAAGCACCAAGCGATCTTCCTTGCCGAAATCGGCCGCAAATCGCCTGTTCTCAAAGCTTTGCCACGCGGTTACCCATTCTTCGCTTCCGACGCGAATCCGCTCTTTCGCCTGTATCCAGCTGCGCCCGCCGTGAGCGAACACGATTTCAATGTCATCTACTTCTGCGGGTGCCTCGACGCGTACCTCGCGCACGTGATCTCTCAGCGGCCGCTCTCGCGGATCACACATGCGCCCGAGATAGAGGGCGGCCAGCGCATCCTGGTAGTGGATGCCGGACTGTGTGGTCGGTCCACCGGCGGCCGGCATCCTCAGACCACCCCCGAGCCGTAGCAGGAGCGTTCGTGCGGGCGTTCCACTGTTACAGCAGTACCCAAATCGTGCAGAATGGGCGCCCCCATGGCTTCAAGACGGCGCGCAGGCATGCGGGGTCCCAGGTTCGTCGAGCCTCGGCCAACGCGGCCCGCCGGAAGGCGCAGTTTCTTGAGCCCGTCGGGCAGCCCCTTGGGCGTCGTGGTGAGACGGGAACGCCTGGTTGGCTGACCAGAACCCCCTGACAGCATCCAGACTCACAAAGGTACGCGTCTCACAACCTTTGCCGACCTGCAAGAGGGAATCAGTAGGTCCTCGACGCGCGGGGGGCTGCACGATCGTAAGTGTTAGAAAATTCACATTTTTGACATGACGTGCCTCAGTGGAGCTGCCTTTTCCGATGCGGTGGCGACCGACTGCGGGCAATATCCAGCGGGATCAGCAGGTCCTCCAGGAAGCGCGGCAGCCCGCTCCACATGCCCACCATTGCGCACCCGTTTCGCGCCATCGTGACCACCCGTTTCGCGCCATCGTGACCACCCGTTGCGGGCATCGTGATCGGAGCGTTCGTCTATCAACCTATCCGCTGGTCGTCGCTCTCCGGTACCGCCCGAATCGCATGTGCCTTCTCCACGACGCTCGCCAGCCTACCCAGGGCCACCCACGCGGCCTCTGCATCGCTTGCAGCGATGGCCCCGACCACCACGTCAGCCAGGGCACGCGCAAGCTCGACGAGGTGCCCCGCTGCGCGTCCGGCATCCGACTTTGCGGCAGTCGGCCCTTCCGTGGGTACGCTCACCTCGTCGCGGGCCGTCGTCCCCGGGCCGGCTTCACCGCTCGCCCCCGTCCGTTCGCCCTGCGCCTCTCCCCCTTGACACCGCCCCGTTTCCCCCTCCAGGGGCGGCACAAGGCCAAGGCTGATGACCGGCGGCACAAGAACGTGAGCTAAGTCCGCGGAACTACTGGCACCCCCGGCAGGAATCGGACCTGCGACCTTCGGTTTAGGAAATGCGGGCTCGGGGCGCGAGGTGGTCCTCGCTAACCCCTGAGAAGGACATCGGAAACAGCATCATTCCAGCCACTTTTGCGAAGTTTGACGAGGGCGGGGGAGGCGACATGGCGAGACATCTGGAGACGTCTTGGGATGTGGGTTGAGGCCATCGTGAGGCCACAGAAGAGACGGAGGGCGGCCAGGGCAAACGCCAGCTTGACGTTCCAGCAAGCTCTCCGGCAAGCGGGCGGACGCAGGCATCCTGGCGGACGAGCGGCGCCCTGCACGAACGGTCCTACCGAACAGCGCGTGACGTGCGCAGCGCCCTGGGGGGTGCGCGAGCATCGCCGTGAGGCGCATGAGGTTGAGCGCACAAACGCGCGGGGGACCGCATGAAGCGGAAGCTACACGTGGTAAGTGGTTACACGAAAGCGAAGGGGCGCGGAGCGCCCCCGACGTGAGGGGCGCCCCGCGCGATTCACGCTACTTCTTCGGCTCCTGCTTGGGGGCCGGCGGCTGGCCCTGCGGCGGCGGGGGCACGTTGGGGTGCCCTTGTTCGATGCGGTTGTTGCGGTCGTCCCGGTACGCGGGGTTGTTGGGATTCTTCACGTCGGAACGCTGATCGTTGGGCTTCGGTTGATGCTTCGACATCGTCGAGTCTCCTTCGTATGCACGCACCAGTCTCGGCGCGTGCATTGGTCATTGCATGGGTCGTGCCGCTCGCCTTCGCGATACGTGCCGCTCATTCCGCAGCGCTTCTGCTGCTCGCGATCATCTGTCCGGGCAGCGGCCGTGATCGCGATCGGTCCCGTCACGGCTTCTTGAATCGACCATCCTTCCCTCGGTATCGTCGAACGCTCTCGTCCCACTCCGGACGCCCCTCGGCGAGCGCGGCGAGGGCCGTGAACGCCGCGACGGTCAGGAGCAAACCGCCGATCACGACGGGCGCCGACAACCCCGATGCGGCGGATGGGTTTGCCACGGGCGCCCGCTGCTGCTGGGGAATCTGCACGGGCGGCGGATTGAGCAGGGATAGGAGCACCGCCGCGATCCGACCAGCGTCCGGGCGGTTCTCGGGCTTGTCGCTCGTCATATCGAGGACGAGGTTCCGGAACGCCGGGGGCAGGTCCGCGTTCTGGAGAGCCGACGGGTCCCTTGCGCCGGTCAAGAGCTCCGTGACCACGACGCCGAGCGAATAAATGTCCGCTGCGGCGCTGAATGCATCGCCCTCGAGAATCTCTCGGGCGATGTACCCTCGTGTACCTCCGGGGCCTCTCGTCATCATGGTTCCGACGCCAGGAACCCGCGCCAGGCCAAAATCGGCAATTTTCACGACGAACGTGCGAGGCTCCTCGGTCTTTACAAGCAAATTGTCGGGCTTGAGGTCACGATGAAACCCCTTCTTGTCGTGGATGGCTCGCAACCCCTCGATCACCTGGACCAGGATCCCGGCCACGGACCGCCAGGTCAATTTACCGATCAGGTTGCGGAGCGAGCCCTGATCGCAGAACTCGAGGACGATGTACGGCTCCTCGGCCTCGAGGTCATGGTCGACGAGATCCACGATGAACGGGTTGTCGAGCTCCTTGTAGAGCATCAGGGCCTCGCGCTGGAAGCGGGCCTTCCCGTCGGGGCTTCGATCCTTCAGGATCTTGATGGCCACGACCTGCCCGGTCTCCTTGTCGACGGCTCGATGGACGACCCCGAAGCCACCCTCGCCAAGCTTCTCCTGTAGTTCGTATCGACTCTTCACGATGTTC
Organism: Polyangium spumosum; assembly: GCF_009649845.1. Lineage (NCBI taxonomy): Bacteria > Pseudomonadati > Myxococcota > Polyangiales > Polyangiaceae > Polyangium > Polyangium spumosum. The sequence continues at coordinate 27,629 of NZ_WJIE01000026.1, read as the reverse complement.
CTCCTCAGTTCGTCGCGTCCAGGCGCGACGGACACGCTGCGGATCGCACCCTTCGTGCCTGTCCTCGTTCACAGAGGGCGTGCACAAGTCTTTGAAATGACTTCGGTTGCCGTACTGCGTCAGACCCGCGTCGCTGCCAGCGATCAGGTTCGTCCCCCGACGCGCCTGATCGCGATCAGGCTCCCGCGCATCTTTCTTCCGTTCGGCCCCTTCCCGTTGTATGACCTACACTCGTGGAGATCAACGCTGGGGCCCGCGTCAACCGCTACGAACTGAAGAGACGTCTTGGAAAAGGCGGGCAGGGGTCTGTCTGGGAAGCATCCGATGTCCTCGATGACGGCGCTCCTCGTGCGCTCAAGCTGATCGCCCTCCGCGAGCTCGAGAAGGGCGCGGCAGAGCGGGCATGGCGCGAGGCGCAGGCCCTCCAGGGCGTGTCGCACCCCGGGCTCGTCCCGTGCCGCGAGCTGTTCAGGGACTCGGTCGAGGATCTCATCGGGCTCGTCTTCGACCTCGTGCAGGGACAATCCCTGGCTGCGGCGGCTCGGGATGCTCGCATGAGGTCCGAGTATCGGATCGCCGTGCTCGACCAGCTCGCAGCGGTCCTCGCGCACGTGCATGCGCTCGGTATCGTTCATCGGGATCTCAAACCCGACAACATCCTCGTGACCGATGCGTTCTGGTCTGCCCCCTTCACGCCGGGCGGCGTCAAGCTTGTGGATTTCGGCATATCGGCGCCCGCGGGCAATCCCTCGCCGATCACGACGTTCGGGGCCGTCGTCGGTACCACCCCCTACCTCCCGCCCGAGCTCGTTTTCCCCGGACCATCGTCGCCGGATCGGGAGGGCTTTGCCCGTGATGTATTCGCCTTCGGCGTGCTCGGCTGGGAGCTTCTTTTCGGCGCACACCCTACGGGTTTGCCCCCGGATGCTCTGCTGCCGGCCTACCACGACGCATACCGCGCGGCCTGGGAGCAGCGTCTACCATGGCCGCCGCCTGGGTCCGAAAGCCCCTGGGTAGCGACCCTCCGCGCGTGTCTTGCGCTCGATCCTCGCCGCCGCCCTGCCAATGGCGGCGCATTGCGCGACATCCTGCGCACGGGGAGCGCTTCGCTTTCCGGGGCCACGCAAGCGCACGCGGCGCCGACGGCCGCGCACGTCCCGCCAACATCGGCGCAGACGCCCGTATTCTTCACCGAGGGGATGTCTACGCCGCCCGTCGGGCCTCCTCCCAGAGGTCCGACAGCCAGTTCTCCAAGCGGGTATTATCCTCCGGCACCGCAGTCCATTCCGCCTCCTCCAACCCGCTCTGGCTCGAAGAACGGACCGAACTTGCCGTTCCTCTTGCTAGCACTCGCAGGGGCCGCCGCGTTAGGCGCGTTCGTACTTTGGTTGTTCATGCGCGGGAAATCCGATGCCAACTCCAGCGAAGGCATCCCCATCGACTTCAATCCGAAGAACGTCCCCACGGCGACGGTGCGGCCGACCGTCGTCGAGTCGCCCCCCGCAAATCTATCCTTGCCTTGCTGCGACAGTCGAGGCGGGTGTCAGTCAGGGCGTGCGTGCAATCCGGATCATTGCGAGGACAAGCCCCTCATCGAGCAAACCTGGAGCCTCCGCGTAACAGGGGCCGTGGCGATCGAGGGGAACAGGGATCTGACGGGTACCCACCCGCGCGCGATGGTATGCATGCGCAATGAGAGGACCGGTGAGCGCGCCTGCGCCCCGATGTCGAACATCGCGCGCGACGGCGGAGACCGCGTGCACGTCCTGCGTGCGAGCACGAAGGACCTGGCGTACGGCCGCATCCTCGTACGTATCGTCGAGGGGACCAAGGATCTTTACCCCGAACAGCGAATTGCCGATAATCGAGAAGGTTTCAAGAGCTCGGTTCTCTGCCGGGGGCTCAGGCTGCGCGTCGGCCCCCGCGAGACCGCGCCCGTCCATGTACTCGTTTATCTGGACTGAGAAGCCATGACCCGACCCGGTTTGCCACCGACCACCGAGGAGCATCGACCACCGACCGCCGAGCAAGCGGACCGCGGGCGCCCCGTCTTGCTCGCGGCATTCCCTGAATCAGCCGCCTTACCGACGCCTCCGCTGGGTAAGCCGGTCGGGCGTCTTTGGCTTGCAGACGCCGGCATCGTCGATGCCAAGGTCTCCGGCCAGCACCTTGCGTTCATGTTCGAGGGAGGGCGCTGGAAGGTCGAAGACCTCGGCTCGCGCAATTTTACTTACCGGAACGGGCACCGGCTCGAAGCTGGGACGAAGGTGCCCATCGAGGATGGCACGGTTTTGCGCATCGGCGGCACGTTGCTCGTTTTTCGGGAGGCGTATCGAGGCCCGCTTCGACCCGTGGAGCCGCTGGGAAGCCTCGTCGGGCCTTTCGGACTCACGGACGTTCGCGCGGCCGTGGCGGCAATCGGCGTGCGTCGAATGCATCCCGTGCTGATCGAAGGTCCGACGGGAACCGGAAAGGAGGCGCTGGCGCAGGAGGTGGCGCGGGCGCTCGGTCGATTGCACAAGTACACGGCCGTCAACGTGGCCGGTATCCCGGAGACGCTCTTCGAGGGACAGCTCTTCGGCTGGGAACGAGGAGCATTTTCGGGGAGCGTGGAGGCCAGGCCGGGAGTGCTGCGATCACACCACGGCGGTGCCGTTTTTCTGGACGAACTCGGGGAGTTGCCGACCTCTTCGCAGCCGAAGCTCTTGCGCGTACTCGATGGTCACGGCGTGATGTCCCTGGGCGGTGCACGTGAGCTGCCGGTCGACGTCGCCATCGTCGCCGCGACGAATCGGGACCTCACCGAATGTGTCGAGCGAGGCACGTTCCGGCGGGATCTGCTGGCGCGATTCACCTATCGCGTTCGCTTGCCGTCGCTCGCAAAGCGTCCCGAAGACCTTTTTGCCATGATGAGGGCGCTCTGGGAACGTAGGTATGGGCAGCTCGATTTCGGGCGGATGCGCGTCGACGTCGAGGCGGTCGAGCTCTTGATGCTCCAGGGGTGGCCGGGCAACGTTCGGGATCTGGACCGCGTGGTTGCATCGATGGATCCAGGGATGGGCATCAAGCTATCGGCGGTCGAGCAGGTGCTCGGGGTGCGCGCATCTCCGGCTGCGCCACCACCCACAGTCGAGGCAATCGAGAAAGCGATCGCGGAGGCTGGCAATAAATCGGAGGCTGCAAGACGGCTGGGGATTTCGCGGGGATACTTGCAGCGGCGGCTCGACGAGAAGAAAGGGAAGTGACCGCCGTCAAGGTTGTAGTCACGACTTACACCCGTGCCAGGGGTGGGGTCGCGCGCCTTCGTCGGGGTCACCGATCACCCCTTCACCTTCCTCTCCACCTCCTGGTAACCTGACGGCCCCCCCGAGCGTCGCCATGAACAAAAAGGCCCTCAGCGAACGCGACATCACGACGAAGTTCGTCCTCCCCGCGCTGACGCGTCCTTCCTCCGGCTGGGACCTCTCCCTTCAGATCCGCGAGGAGTTCACCCTCACCGCCGACCGCGTCACCACGAAGCCCCGCGCCGGCCAGCACCGGATCCCCAACACCGGCAAGCGCGCGGACATCGTCCTCTTCTACAAGCCGAACCTCCCCGTCGCCGTCATCGAGGTCAAGGACAACAACCACGCCGTCGGCGCCGGCATGCAGCAGGCGCTCGCGTACGCCGAGCTCCTCGGCATCCCCCTCGCCTACAGCACCAACGGGGACGCGTTCCTCGAGCACGACCTCTCCGGCACCTCGAAGAAGATCGAGCGCGAGCTCCCCATCGACCGCTTCCCTACCCCCGACGAGCTCTGGCGTCGCTACTGCGCCTTCCGGAAGATCGGGCCCGCCGAGGAGGCCGTCGCCGCGCAGGATTGGTATCCCGGGACCGAGGACAAGACGCCGCGATATTACCAGATCAAGGCCGTCAATCTCACGGTCGAGGCCATCGCCAAGGGGCAGTCGCGGGTGCTGCTCGTCATGGCCACCGGGACGGGGAAGACGTTCACCGCGTTCCAGATCATCTGGCGGCTCTGGAAAGCAGGGGTCAAGAAGCGCGTCCTCTTCCTCGCCGATCGCAACGTCCTCATCGACCAGGCCCGCAACAACGATTTCCAGCCGCTCGGCAAGGCGCTCACCAAGATCAAGCATCGCATGGTCGACAAGTCCTTCGAGATCTACATGGCCCTCTACCAGGGGGTCTCGGGCTCGGAGGAGGCGAAGAACATCTACAAGCAGTTCACGCCCGGTTTTTTCGACCTCGTGATCGTCGACGAGTGCCACCGGGGCAGCGCCGCGGAGGACTCGGCCTGGCGGGAGATCCTCGAATACTTCAAGTCGGCGACGCAGATCGGGCTCACGGCGACGCCCAAGGAGACGGAGACCGTCTCCAATATCGATTACTTCGGCGAGCCGATCTTCACGTACTCGCTCCGCGAGGGCATCGCGGATGGGTTCCTCGCGCCGTACAAGGTGATCCGGGTCGAGTTCGACAAGGACGTGGACGGGTACAGCCCCGGCAAGGGGAAGTTCGACAAGTACGGGCAGCTCGTCCCGGATCGGACCTACCAGCGCAAGGATTTCGATCGTACCGTGGTGCTCGAAAAACGCACCCCGCTCGTCGCCCAGAAGGTCACCGAGTATCTGAAGCAGACGGGGGACCGGTTCGCGAAGACCATCGTTTTCTGCGAGGACATCGAGCACGCCGATCGGATGCGGTCCGCGCTCGTCCAGGAGAACGCCGATCTCGTTGTCGACCACCCGCGCTACGTCCGAAAGATCACGGGCGACGACGCGGTGGGCAAGCACGAGCTCGATGATTTCATCCTGCCGGCCTCTCGTTATCCGGTGATTGCGACGACGTCGAAGCTCCTCACCACGGGCGTCGACGCGCAGACCTGCAAGCTCATTGTCATCGACCAGGAGATCGGCTCGATGACCGAGTTCAAGCAGATCATCGGCCGCGGGACGCGGCTGCGCGAGGATTACGGCAAGTTCTGGTTCACGATCATGGACTTCCGTGGGGTCACGCGGCATTTCGCGGACGAGAAGTTCGACGGTCCGCCCGAGCAGATTTACGAGCCCAAAGAAGGGGATCCGATCGCCCCGCCCGAGGACGACGATATCGACGAGCCGCCGCCTTCGCCCTCGGCTGCACGGCGCGGGACCCGTCGGACGAAGTATTACATCGACGACGAGGAGGTGTCCGTCATCCGCGAAGACGTGCACCGGTACGATGCCGCCGGCAAGCGCATCGAGGTGCCCGTCGAGGCGCATGCGCGCGTGGTGCTGCTGGAGGTCTGCAAATCACGCAAGGATCTTCGGCGGCTCTGGCTCGCCGTGGAGAAGCGGGGCGAGTTGCTCGGGGAGCTCGAACGGCAGGGCGTCGCGACGGGTGATCTCGCCGTCAAGTACGGCGAGGGGTACGCCACCTACGATCTCCTCGCGCACGCCGGGTTCGGGGCGCCGCTCGTTCCGCGTCGGGAGCGGGCCAAGAACGACGGTGTGGAGCAGGTCCTCGCCCGGCACAAGGGGCTGGCGCGCAAGGTGCTCGAAGGGCTCGTCGCGAAGTTCGTCGACGAGGGGCTCGAGGCGCTCGACGACGCCGAGCAGCTCAAACTGCGGCCCTTCGACAAGATGGGCACCCTCGTGGAGCTCGTGCGCGCCTTCGGCGATCGGGGGAAGTTCGAGAAGGCGGTCGCCGCGCTCGAAGGCGCGCTCTACGACGACGCTTGACGAGGGCCGCGCCAAGGGGGTAGCGAATAACCCGCCATGGCCATCGGTACGACGATCAAGACGATCCAGGACATCATGCGCAAGGACACGGGCGTCGACGGCGACGCCCAGCGCATCGGCCAGCTCGTCTGGATGCTTTTCCTCAAGATTCTCGACGATCGCGAGATCGAGAAGGAGACGGCGCGGAAGCGGTACCGCTCGCCGATCCCGGACGAGCTGCGCTGGGGGGCCTGGGCCGCGGATCCGGAGGGGATCACGGGGGACGAGCTGCTCAAGTTCGTCAACAACGAGCTTTTCCCCGGGCTGAAGGGGCTTCCCGGCGCGGATCCACTGTCGACCGTGATTCGCAGCGTGTTCGAGGATGCCTACAATTACATGAAGAGTGGGCATCTGCTGCGGCAGGTGGTGAACAAGCTCAATGATATCGACTTCAATCGTTCGGCGGATCGGCACGAGATCGGGGGGATCTACGAGCAGGTCCTGAGTGATCTGCGCGGAGCGGGCAATGCGGGCGAGTATTACACGCCGCGCGCGGTGACGGCGTTCATGGTGGAGCGGGTCGATCCGAAGCTCGGAGAGACGGTGCTCGATCCGGCGTGCGGGACGGGCGGGTTTCTGGCCTGTGCGATCGAGCATCTGCGGGAGAAGTACAAGAAGACGGAAGCCGACGAGCAGACGATCCAGGCTTCGATCCGCGGGATCGAGAAGAAGCCGCTGCCGCACCTGCTTTGCATGACGAACATGGTGCTGCACGAGATCGATGCGCCGACGCAGATCCGCAGGGACAATGCGCTGAGGCGCTCGGTGGCCGATTACGGGAAGAAGGACAAGGTCGATGTCATCGTGACGAACCCTCCGTTCGGGGGGATCGAGGAGGATGGGATCGAGAATTCGTTCCCGGGGGCGTTTCGGACGCGGGAGACGGCGGACCTGTTTCTGTATTTGCTGACCGTGCTCTTGCGGGATGGTGGGCGGGCTGCGCTGGTTCTGCCGGATGGGACGTTGTTCGGCGAGGGCGTGAAGACGCGGCTCAAGGAGCGGCTGCTCACGGAGTGTGATCTGCACACGATTGTCCGGCTGCCGAAGGGGGTTTTCGCTCCGTACACGGGGATCAAGACGAACCTTCTGTTCTTCACGAAAGGGAAGCCGACCACGGAGGTCTGGTACTACGAGCATCCGTATCCGCCGGGGTACAAGAGTTACTCGAAGACCAAGCCGATGCGGATCGAGGAGTTCGAGCCCGAGCGCAAGTGGTGGAGCAAGCGCAAGGAGACGGATCAGGCCTGGAAGGTTTCGATCGAGGAGATCAAGCAGCGGGGGTACAACCTCGATATCAAGAATCCGCGAGCCGTGGAGGATGGGCCGGGGGATGCGGAGGAGTTGCTCCGGGAGTATCGGGCGATCTCTGCGGAGGTGGCGGAGGTGCGGGATCGGCTCAGGGATGAGCTGCGGGCGGCGCTGGAAGGGGCGGCGCGATGAAGGGGAAGAGGAAGCAGCTTGGGCTTTTCGAGCGGCGGGAGTTGACGCCGGAGGCGGAGAGGCTGCTATCGAATCTCGATACACTCGCCGATGCGCCAGGAAGCGTGGCGCAGTTACGAAGGGTCGTTCTACATCTCGCATTTCAAGGCCGGTTAACGTCGCGTACGGGTGGGCGAAGTGCGATCCCGCGCGTCAGTGAGGAAGCAACACGTGGTCGCGCTGCAACAAGCGAGATAATCCCCGGGGTTTCGGCACTATCCGTTGGCCCCGCGGAGATGAAGACGCCCGATGGTTGGCAGTGCGTTCCGTTAACGAGTGTCGCAACACTGGAATCAGGACATACGCCGAGCCGTAACCATCCTGAATACTGGGATGGTGGCGTGCCCTGGATTGGAATCCGGGACGCGCGGAAGCACAACGGCAAAGAAATTTTCGATACGGAACAAACCGTCTCCGAACTGGGGATCGAGAATTCATCCGCGAGGCTTCTGCCGAAGGGCACGGTGTGCCTATCTCGGACCGCCTCAGTGGGTTACGTCACCATCATGGGTCGATCGATGGCGACCAGTCAGGATTTTGTTAACTGGGTTTGCTCCGACGCCTTGCTGCCAAAGTTTCTGATGTATCTGTTTGTGTGCGAGCACGAATCCCTCCGCCGGTTCTCGAAGGGAGCGGTGCATCAGACGATTTACTTTCCTGAGGTGAAGGCGTTTCATATTCTCCTGCCACCCGTCGAGGAACAGGAAAATATCATTGCCGTCGTGGAGCACTTCTTGCGACGATGCGACGACCTGGATGCCCGCCAGGCGAAGCAGCGGGAGACGGCGGCCCGGCTGAACAAGGCGGCGCTCGATGCGCTCACGAGTGCCGAGGGGCCGGAAGACGTGGTCGCAAGCTGGCGGCGGGTGGTAGCCAATTTCGCACTATTGACGGACGTGCCGGGGACCGTCAAGATGCTGCGGGAATTGGTTCTGGAGCTTGCGGTTAGGGGCCAACTCGTGCCCCAAGCCGTGGGCGACGAGCCGGCTTCGGTCCTTGCTGGCAAGATGGCAGGGGCAAATCCTACCGCTCTTCCTCCAGTCAAAGAATCCGAGCAGCCATACTCGTTACCTGAGTCGTGGCGGTGGGTACGTCTCGGTATGTGTGGAGGTTTCATGGGAGGGGGCACCCCTTCGAAATCGACGCCCTCGTTCTGGGCGGGGCCGATCCCGTGGGTTAGCCCGAAGGATATGAAGAGACCTTACATAGAAGATGCTGAGGATCACATCTCCCAGGAGGCGATTGAGCATTCCTCGGTGAAGTTAATTCCGAGTGGTGCTCTGCTCTTCGTTGTTCGTGGAATGATCCTGGCGCACTCTTTTCCTGTTGCTCTCACGACACGGAGCGTCACGATTAATCAGGACATGAAGGCGCTTGTTTTGGCAGCTCCCGCAGTTGCAGAGTATCTGCTTCGTGCCTGTCAGGCTAGTCGAAAGCGGATGCTGCTACGGGTTGAGCGGTCTTCCCACGGGACGTGCCGTCTCGATTCGGAGGAGGTTGCAAGATTTCCTATTCCGTTGCCGCCCCTCGCCGAACAAAAGCGCATCGTCGCCAAAGTCGACCACCTCATGTCCCTCTGCGACACCCTGGAAGAAAAACTCCGCCGCGCCGAGGAAGGCGCCCGCAAGCTCGCCGACGCCCTCGTCGCCGAGCTCCTTGCCTGAATACGCGCGCCATGGGCTGGGCCACCGGATACATCACCAAGCTTCGCGCCGGGCAGGTCGTTTCCTTCCGCCCGCGGGGCAACTCCATGTCTCCGCGGATCGAGTCCGGCCAGCTCTGCACCGTGGAGCCCGTCGACCCACGCGACATCCGCCCCGGCGACATCGTCCTGTGCAAGGTCCGCGGGACCGAGTATCTACATTTCGTCAAGAGCGTGCAGGATGGGCGGTTTCAGATCGGGAACAATCGGGGGCATATCAATGGGTGGGTGGGGCAGAATGCGATTTTTGGGCGGTTGGTGAGGGTGGAGGCGTGAGTCGGCTTATGGCACGACGAACACCGCGCCGTTCATGCCGAGCGAAGCGTGCGGCACGCAGTAGAAGGGATACGTGCCCTGCGTCGACAGCGTGAAGCCCTTCGAGGTGCCCGCGTCCGTCACCGGCACGAACGGGCCGCTCGCGGCGGGCGTGGGCAGGTTGGCGAGGTCCATGTACCCACCCTGCAACGGATGGTTCGCGAAGCTGCCGGAGAACGTCACGACCGTCCCCGCCTTCACCTTGATGCACTTCGGGGTGTAGGAGAGGCTCGAGAACGTCACCGTCGTCGCCGACATGGCGGTGAGGTCCGTCGCCATCGACGGCGTGCAGCCATTGATGTTCGCCACGCACATGCCGCCGCTGCAGATACCGCTCTGGCATTCGGCGTCGCTGCCGCAAGCGTCACCATTGCATTTCAGGCACATCGCGCCGCCGCAATCGACGCCGGTCTCGTCGCCGTTCATGATGCCGTCCATGCAGGTCGCGGGGGCCACGCATGCGTTGGCCATGCAGACGTCACCGTTCATGCAATCGGCGTCGACGTTGCAGGCGACGCAGGTGCCATTGTCGTCGCAAACAGTGCCGCCGCCGTCCGTGCACGTGGTCCCGAGCGCGACGGGCAAGTGCGTGGGCGCGCCCGCGAGGCACGCGTCCAGCGTGCAGGAGTTGTTGTCGTCCGGCTCGTCCATCGCGTCGTCCTCGACGATCGCGGCGCCCATGCCGTCGCAGACGTGACGCTTGCAGTCGCCTGACGACTCTGTGCTTAGGGGTGTACCGGCAGGGGCGTATATCGTGCCGCAGATGCCGTTCGTGCAGGTGGGCGCTCTGCACTCGGTCACCTGGCCAGGACAATCAAATGCATCGATACACCCCGTGCACTGGCCCATGCCATCGCACTGTTTGCCCATGCCGCAGTCAGTCCCAGCAGGCAATGGTGTATTCGAGACGCCAGTCATCGGATCGCATGAGTCCGCCGTGCAGGGATTGCCGTCGTTGATAACGGGCGTGTGGGAGACGCCGGTCATCGGATCGCACGCATCCACGGTGCATGCATTCCCGTCGTCTGGATTGACGGGCGTGTGGGAGACGCCGGTTCTTGGATCACACGCGTCCACGGTGCATGCATTCCCGTCGTCGGGGTTGATGGGCGTGTGGGAGACGCCGGTCATCGGATCGCACGCGTCCATAGTGCATGCATTCCCGTCGTCCACGGCGGCGTAGGCGACTCCGCAAGCCCCCCCAATACATGTGCGCAATTGGCACTCGTCGTTCTGTCCGGAACAATCGTTCGCAGTAACGCAACCGGTGCACTGCCCCGCACCGTCGCAGGCAAGATTCATGTTGACGCCGCAGATTGTGCCGGTCGGTTTGAACGCCGTACCGCAAATTCCTACAGTACACGTCGCGCTCACGCACTCGTTGCTCGTCTCCGGGCAGTCTGTCGGAACGTTGCATTCCGCGCTTGTGCCTCCGCTGCCTCCGGTGCCTCCCGCACCGCCTATGCCGCCCGCGCCGCCCATACCTCCCGCGCCTCCCGCGCCGCCCATGCCTCCCGCGCCCCCATCACCACCTGACCCGCCCAGTCCACCCGAGCCACCGTTTGAGCCGCCCTCCCCCTCCGGCAACGGCTCCCCCGGGACGAGCCCGAGAATCTGGTTGCAGCCGGTCGCCAAAACGGCTGCCAAAACGGCGATTCTCCACGATGTGTACGCCCTCATCGTCGTCCTCCTATGGGCCTATGGGTGGTGGCAGCTCGTTGATAGGCAGAATCCCAACCCCCGCCGGATAAGCGTATGAGACATTGAGCGTCTGCGGAGTCGTCCCCCATCCCCACACCGTGACACCAAACGGCTGGGTACTCGACATCTCCTGCACGCCGTTCGTGCATGCCATCACGCCCTGAAAATCGCCCGTCACGAGATCGACGCGTGTGTATTCGTAATCGCCGATGGATGTCCAGTTCTGGAGTGGGCCTCTACATTTCAGCTCCACGGAGGCGAACTCTCCTGTAGTCTTGGACTTCACACGGATGACGACTAGGCTCGTTTCTGGGTAGGTTGGATCGGTAAAAAACACGTACCGTCTCAGAAACTGCTGGGGCGGGATCACGTTCACCCACTCCGGATCCCCGATGTTATTGTAGGGCGCCCCGCCCGTCATGTAGCCGCCCATGTAGAACGGGTGCTGCGCGTCCTGGCTGCGCACCACGAAGGGCCCCGGATCCTCGAACTCGAGAACCTGGCCCTGGTTGATCGTCGTCGGCGCGCCCGCGGGCTTCATGGGCGTCCAGGTGAGCGTCGTCCCGTCCACGGCGCCGACGAGGCGCCATCGAGACGACTCCTCCTCCGTCGTCGACCGGCTCTTGTACCGCACGGCCACGTATTCGTTGCCGAGAGCGCGCACCGGGGCGAGCTGCTGCTGGCCCGAATCGCAATCGTCCTGCATGGACGGCACGTTCATGCATTTTGACGCGCCGAAGACGGCAATCGGCTTGTCCGACGTGATTGGGCTTCCCGTGAGCTCGTCCGCCTGCGTGATCTGCAGGAACTGGCCCGCGTTCAGCATGTAGTCGACGGGCTTGTTCAGGTCGGAGGTGGGGACGCCGCCGCCGCCCACGATCGCCTTGTTCGGCAGGAGCGTGACCTTCGTGTTGTCCTCATGGGCGAGGATCGCCAGGGATGGCCAGGCGTCGGGGAAGACGTCGCTCGCCTTGTACGCGTTGATCGCGAGATAGTTGGTGTCCCAAGCGCTCGTCGGCAGGAGCAGCGTGGCCGACGTGACGGCTGTCTGAGCTCCGCCATAAGGAACGATCTGATAGGCCGCGACCGGATAGTCCGTCGTGATGTGGAAAGCGTCGCCGATGCCCGTGTCGACCACGCCGGTCTCGGCGCTCAGCGCGGCCGGCTTCGGGCAATCGATGACACTGGCGCCTTGCAACTTTCGCGATAGGAACAGGATCGCAACCTGCCCCACGTCGATTCCCTTGATGGCGTCATAGGCGTTGTACTGGACGGCGCCGTTGGCTCCGACGCTTGGGATGTACGCAAACGTCGCCGGATCGAGCGTCGAGCCCTTCCTCGAGACTTGGAGGTGCACCGGCTTCGCCCAGGTATTTGCCACGAATGCAGCAAAGCATGCGCCATCGGCCTGCGGGCGGAGGGCGGTCTTCAGCGCCCAGTAATCGCAGCCGTACGAACTCCTCGCCTCAACGGCAGCCAGGCAGGCATTATCAACACATTTCCCATTGGCACACGCCTGGTCCGCGGTGCATTGCTGCATGACCTGGCCGTAACAATCAACGACCGCCTTCAAATCGCCGGAACACGTAGCGTCGCAGCCAGGCAGCCCCCCATCCGGTAAGAAATCACCGCCATCCCCTGCCGTGGTGCCGCCATTTCCTGAGCCTCCCTCACCTTCCGGCATGGGCTGCCCGGGAACAAGTCCGAGGATCTGATTGCAGCCACCTACGACGATCGCTGCCGCGACGGCAATCTGCCATGCGGTAAGCCTCATAGCCGTCCTCATCAGAAGCTCCCGTTCACCCAGATTCCACCCGACCCCACATTCATGCGCGTGTTTTTGCTTGGCCTGATCGCGAACAGCACAATCGAACCGGTCAAGGCAGCCCCTCCTGCTATGAAAAGCGCCGTCGCCACGTTCCCTGCTGCTATACCCTCTTCCCGGAGCTGCAAACCCATGGGTTCGCACTGGTTGCTGCTGTTGCAGAGACCCTCGTTGCTCTGATCCTGCTTCGACATGGCAACGATGCCAAAGCCAGACCCAACACCAAGCGTGAGCAGACCGCCCACACCCAGGACCAAGGCGCCGATTTCCGCCCCGCTCAACCCGGGGCGCTGCGATGCCTGCGTTGTAGCCATGGGCGATAGCGCTGTGGGCAGCGTCGGGGGCTGTACCGGTGGAGTCGAAACTGCTGCCGGTGCTGGCGCCTCGATCTCGACGACGACAGTGTCACCGTCCCGCATTACACTGATGTGCTTTTCCCACGGCTTCCGTCCGGTCGCCGTCGCCGCTACGACATGCTTTCCCACATCCACGGGAACGGGTACCCCCCATTGGGCTTGCTCCACCACCGCCCCATCCCGCTGAACCGAAAGCCCCGCCAGGTCACGCAAAGCATCGGGGACGACGACCGTGACCTGCGAGAGGTGTGGCTCGATGGCACCAGCCTTCTGAGCGGCCTTTTGCTGACGGTCCTTGTCGCCCTTTGCCGCTGCGACTTGTTCGGCTCTCCGGTACGCGGCGTGCGCGGTCGCGAGGCGGCCCCACCCCTCGTAGCACTGACCAAGGGTAATCATCCCGCCGACCCCTTCAGGCGCGAGCTTGATCACCTCTTCGAGTCGTGGGCAAGCCGCCGCATAGTCTTTCCTCGTCATCTCCTCAAGCGCCTGCTCGTACATCTGCAGCGCCTGAGCTTGAACGGCTGGGGGCGGGGGCTGCGCTTCCGCAGAGGGAACGGCGAGCGAAAGTGCTATCAGAATAACTCGGACAGAGAAAGCGGTGCGACTCGTCATCGTCACTCCTGTGGGCGGTCATCAGAAAAGGGGCTCGAACGGCCGCTCATTCTGCTTCCGAGGGGATGCGGGCGGATTGCTCACGCGCGCGGGGCGTACTGGAGGTGTAGGAGCGGCCGATGCCGATGCTGATGCCCGAGCGGAGGCCGTGGCCTCCGGTGCCGCGCTGCTCGGCGTGCTCGCTGGAAGAGCTGCCTCGATGGTCGGTGTCGAGGTGGGTGGCGCCTGTGTAGCCGCTGCGGCTGCCGAAGGCGCCTCCGATGGCGTCACCGACGCGGCAGTTGCATCCTCGTCAGGGCCTGTGGTTCGCGCGGCCAAGGACACGAGCACCCCTGTCGCGACGATCAGGAGGCCGATTCCTCCCGCCACGACCGGCCGGATGGCTGGCGCCTTTCGCGGCGTCGCATGCGTCGTCGCAGCCCCGGGGGCGGTCGCATCCGGAACGGGGAGCATCGGCTCTGCGTCGGGTTTGGCTGGCGTTGGCGCCGTAGACGTGCCCACGGTGGACGCCGCCGAAGGAAGCGCCTGCAAGGGAATGGTTACCTGCATGCCCGTGGGAGCCTCGAACACCCCACTCACCGAAAGCGCCATCCCCCGCGCCGGCGGCGCCACCCCCAGCGCCTCCGCGAGCGCCTGCACCGCCGCCGTCGCCGTCTGGAACCGCTCCCCCGGCTCCCGCGCCGTCACCTTCGCGAACCACGCATCGAACCCCGGCGGCAGCGCCACACCACGCCGCGCCGCCCGCGCCGACGCCGGCTCGACCGGCCCCCCGATCGCCACCGCGACCAGCGCGTACACGTTCCCGCCACGGGCCTCCTCGGCCCAGTACGCCCCGCCGACGAGCAGCGTATACGCCATCATCCCGAGTGCGTAGATGTCCGCCGCGCCCGTGAGCCTCGTGCTCGGGTTGAACTGCTCCGGCGCCATGTAGAGCGGCGTCCCGAGCGACTGCGTCGCCGCGCCCGTCGTGGCACCTTCCGCGACGACCTTCGCGATCCCGAAGTCGAGGATCTTGACGCGGGGTTTGTCCTCGTCCCGCTCGCAGAGGAACACGTTCGCGGGTTTCAGGTCCCGGTGGACGATCGAGGCCCGATGCGTCTTGTCGAGCGCGCGTGCGGTCTGGTGCAGGTAGTGCAGCGCCTCGTCCGCGGGGAGCCTTCCCACGCGCTTGAGCCGCTCGCCGAGCTCCTCGCCGCGGAGCAGCTCCATCACGAGGAACGGCATGCCCGTGGACTCGTCGACGCCCGCGTCGAAGACGTCGACGATGAACTCGCTGTCGACGTGCGCCGCGACCTTGGCCTCCCGCTTGAACCGCTCGCGCAGCTCCTCGCTCTGGAAGAGGTGCGCATGCATGACCTTGAGCGCGCGCCGACGCTCGGTTTCGAGGTGGATCACCTCGTAGACGGCTCCCATCCCGCCAGCCGCGATGCGACGGGCGATCCGGTACCGGCCGGCGAAGACGGTTCCGACGGCGAGATCAACGGCTGCTTCCACGATCGTTCGAGATTACAAGGAGGCGCCGTGTATTCTGTCAAGCTTCCAAAGGCATATTATCGAGCTAACGTCGATACACATCGACTCAAAAGGCTTGGTACGGAAGGACTAACCAGCACATACGAAATAAATTCGTTGGATAAATTCGAGGGCCCCAAGCTACGTCCAGGTCGTCTCGTTACGCGGAGACTTGCAAGGAGCGCCCGAGCGTGGTTCGTCCGCGAGCCCCTGGAGCCTGCGGCGCAGGAACCGCGACCGCCACTTGCCGACGGTCTCCTCGGTGACGCCAAGCCTCTTGGCCACGGCTTTGTTGTCTTGCCCGTCGGCGCAGAGGAGCACGATCCGTGCTCGCAGCGCGAGCCGCTGAGGCGTCTTCCCGCGCCGCACGTGCCCTGTCAGGATGTCGCGCTCCTCTGTCGTCAGGACCAGGGGCGTCTTCGGTCGTCCACGGTTCACGACCTTCCTTGATAGGTGATCCGGCCGTCGTTTGTCGAGGGGTCTCCGGCGAACCTTCCGGTGTTGGTCTTACTGGACACCCCACCCCGTTCCAGGGCAAACTCCGCCCCGGAGGCCGCGCCCGCTCCGGATCCCCGAACTCGAGATACTCGCCCGGCTCTGCCCGGGAGATGGGACCGAGAAACTCCAGCCAAGCAGGCACTCTGGAACCCGGGCGCGGCCTCCCCTTTCAACCCCGCGAAGCCGCCTTCACCTCGGGCCGGACGAGCCCCACGAGCGTCCGGATCACGTCCGCGACCGCCATCATGCGATCGAGCCTGCCCTTGGTGTGCGCCTCGCCAACTGGAGCCAGGACGCCCGCAGCCCACGCGTCGAGCACGTCGAGGATCCTCCGCACGTCCGCGGGCTCCAGCGGGGCTCCTGGCCTGGACTTCAGCAGCTCGGGCCGCACGATAGGGATCAGCACCGCGAGCACGTCGGCGAGAGCCAAGGCGCGCGCGTATCGGTTGCCCATGCCTGGCGCTGCGCCGCCGAGGGAGGCGGCTCCGAGCATGCCCTGGGACCACCCGTCGAGTGCGTCGAGCATCCTCGCGAGGGGATAATCTTTCTTCATGGTTTCCTTCCGGCGTCGCACATGCCCTACTTCGTCTGGATCGCGGCGATCGTGAGGTTGAACGCCATCCGATGGAACTCCTCGAAGGCTCGCCCGGCCTCCCGGTCGGTGAGGGCGTACCCACGGAACACCTTGCGCCCCGCAGCGTCGATCGCGCGCTCCTCGACGTACACGCGGCCATCGCTCCCGAACGCGAGGGTCTGGAGACACGCCCACCGGAGCAGATCGCGCGTCCCGTACTGCGCGCGTTCCTCGTCCGTCAACGTGTACCCGACGAACACGCGCCGCCCCGGAGGCGGCTCGTCCTCGATGCAGATGTAGATCGTGCCATCGCTCGCGAACACGAGCTCGGTCGGTAGAGTCGCCATGGTTCTCGACCTCCTTCCCTGCACTCACAACGGGATCCGAAGCTGCACCCGGTCGGGTCGTGAAGCGCCCTCGCTCGAAGTGAGCGACACGATGCCGCCCCCTTGCAGCCGAAGCAGCGCGGGCACGAGCGCTCCCGAGTACGACAGCTCCGGAAGCCGATCACGCAGGCGTGCGACGGAGACGAACCCGTCCGCGTCCGCGCGCATGCGGGAGAGCGCGAAGTGCAGGAGCCCCTCGGCATACGCGTCGTCCCCGAGCCTTCGAAGCGCTCCCGCGTAGTTCGCGACGTAGATCGCCGCGTCCTGGTAGGCCGCGTCCACGCGCATGAGCTCGAGCAGGAGCAGCTCCCCGCGCTCGTCGTGAGCGACGGCGCCCGCGGAAACGCGGGTCGCTCGCGCGGATCGCGGAGGCGGAAGCGGTGGGAGGCGATCCGAGAGGCGAGCCTTGCGGAAGCGCTCGCGGATGCGGAGCACGAGGGCCCCGACGAACGCGCGCGCGAGGCTCCACGAGGAAGGCCGATCCACGATCGTATCACGCGGCGGTTCGGAGTGCGCCACGCTCATCCGCGTCCCGCTTTGCGGCGGCAGCGCCGAGCGGTCCATCACGGTCGTTGCTGCGTCGTCGTCGACGTCCCGAAGGGCGTTCATGGTTCCTCCCTATCGCCGACCCAAGGCGACAAACGCCCCCAGGAGAGGGCGATGGAGACGTGTGCCCAGAACCATCCCCATCGCCCCCTTCTGCAGGGCGTTTGTCGGCTGCGTGCGTCGCCTTGTGGCACGCACATGGATAAAATTGGGTTGGTCGCCCCGGAGGGACACCCAAAAGTGAATCAGGGAGCGCGGCGGGGTCGCTCGGTCCGGATGAGCTCGCCGAGGACGAACGCTCTCACCTTGGGCAGCGGATTCGACGGAAACCGACGATCGTATCGCTCGAACGCCGCCCGTGCATCCGTGATGTCGCCTTGCTCCAGGGCACCCACCGCCCGATTCAGCAAGGCCCGAGCTTCGGGCATCGGATCCGCAGGAGCCGTCCTTGAGCTCGGCGCGCTCGGAGGCTGCGCGGGGGGCGGCGCCGCGGTCACCGGCAGCGCGGCAACAGCCGGGGGAATGCGCTCGTCGAGGTGGCTCCTCGTGGCCTCGGGCACGACCGCCGCGGGATGCATGAGGAGATATACGAGGACCCCTCCAACAACCCCGCCCGTGATGTTTCCTCCGAGAAACGACCCCACGTCCGGCGCAGCCGGCCCCGTCGCCGGAGCCTCGGCATCCGGCACCGCCGCGGGCGCTTCCGGCCTCGTCGATCCCGGCCCCTGCTCGACGATGGCGCGGAGCCGCTCGCGCAGCTCCTCCGGCACGTGCTCCGTGCGCGCGCGAAGGAACGCGAACAGCCCGTCCACCGCGAAGGGCAGGACGACCATGCCGCGGTCGCGCATCTTCCGCTTGATCCGCCGCGTGAAATCCTCCCGCGCGCGCTCGAGGCGATCCTTGACGGTCCGCTTCGAAACGCCGACCAACTGCGCCGTCTCCTCGTGGCTCAGCTCCCCGAGCTCGACGGCCGTCAGCACTTCGCGAAGATCCGCATCCATCTCCCCGATGGTCTCGTGCACGAGTCGCTCGTACTGCGCTGTAGCCATGGCCTCCTCGGGGTTCCGCGCGCCGCTCGGCGCCGCTGTGATGTCTGCCTCGACGGAAAATCCTCCTCGAAACTGCTCGCGTACCTGTCGATCCCGCGCCTTTCGCTGCGTGATCGTGTACAGCCAGACAGCCATCGCCCCCTTCGCCGGATCGAACCGCGACAAACCCACGACGGCCGCCGTCAAGACCTCCTGCGCGAGGTCTCCCACCTCCGCGAGTGGAACAGGCCCCCAGGGCGGCGGAAGACGCACCAACCATCCCGGTACGCGGAGCGCAAGCTGCGTGAGTTGCTCGCGAGGATCACCTTGGGTGTCGAATTCTCGGGTCACGTTCTATCAATTGGGATGAGCGCCCGAGAGGGACACCCAAATCGTCAGTTGTCCTTCGGACGGCAGCAGATCGTCGAGGGACGAAGCGCCTCCACCTCCCCGATCGGTTCCCCGCCGGCCGGCTGGCATGTGCCCGCGTGGTACGTGACGTTCGAGATCGACTTGCTCCCGAGGGCCGCGCCGGGGAGGGTCACATCGAAGCACGCTTCCTTGAGGGACGAGATCGAGTACCCGAGAAGCAGAGGATCAACGCACGCGTCGTCCTTGTAGATCGAGGCCATCGCCGTACACATGCTGCCCTCGACCTCCGGCGAACACTCGCATGCGGTACATCCTCGTTTGTCGTCGAACCCGGTATAGACGACGAGCCGATCGGTGTAGTTCTCCCCCTCGCAGGGGACATCGTCCTCCTTATATACGCAAACGCGAAACTCCGGCGGCGGCGCAGGCGCGGGGGCGCACTTCCCGCCCGCCCCGCATCCGCCCTCGCCGCTCTCCGGGTAACCTTCGCAGGCGACCACGGTGAGACCCCACGTCGGCTCGTCACCCTGCCCGGTGAGGATCTCGAGCTCGTCGACCTCGCAGCCCTCGTCCACGGCCACCATCGGCCCGATCGTGAGCGACTCGACGCACGGCTTGCCGCCGCACTGTTTCCCGGCGGCGATCGCGTTGGAGCTCGAGCAGCTCCCGTCCCAGTCGGCCGGGGGATCGAACGACGTGGGGACCGCGCCGGACGTGTAGCAGGCCGCGTTGCCGGCCGTCATCGTCGCCGGGAGCGTGCACGAGCCCGTCGAAGGTTTGCAGGCGCAGTTGCAGGCCAGCGGCCCCGCGACGAGATCGGCGTACTTGGTGAAGTGGTGGTGGGGTGCCTCGGGCGGGCACTCGACGGCGGCGCCGGGCGTCCTCGCCACGAGGATCGGCTCGCTCCATCCGAGGGGCCGGAAGGGGACGCACTGGCCGGTGCAGATTTTGGCTTCCGTGTCGCCGTCTCCGGCATCTTCTGCCGCGTCGGTTCCGGCGTCCGCCGGAGGGGAAGGATTCAGACAATCAGGCTCGTCGACGTGGCACCAGAGAATGGGTTCGTTGCCGCATCCCCATAGAACCAAGAGCAGGAGCAAACCAAAACACTTTAGTTGATACGTCATTGATATCCCCGGTTCGTTCAAGGACTCCACATGATGCCGATTGCCAACGAGGGCAGCACGACAGGGCTTTCCCAGGCGGAGCGCGGCGAATTTCCAAGCAAAGCACCCTTCATGCGCAGCAGGACCTCACCATGTGCACGCAGCCAGAGCGCCTGGCTCAAGGGTTGGTCATACGATACCCGCAAGCCCGACCCCGCAAATGGCTGAATCGTACCGGTGCGGAACACGAGCTTCTCCCCTCCCGTCGCCTGGAGGAAACCGCCGGCAACAGGAAAACATGTGCGGACACGCGAATGCACGACGAGGCAAGGAATGCCCGTCAGCCCCCCGAGCCACAAGCGGACGGGATCTCCTGCCACCTCGCCCCGGTGATCGACCGCCCCACGAACTTCCACTCCGAGGGAGAACCAAGGCCACCGGGCCGCAGCCTGGATGGCGCCCCCCAACGCGGTGGCAGGTGTATCAAGGAGTCCGACGACGAAGGCGACAGAAAGCTCGCGCCGAAACGGAGGCTCGGGCACCCTGGGCGTGGGTGTGGCGGGAAGCGGTGGCTGCGACGCGAATGGCTCCGGGGCACGGGGTGGCGAAGGAGCCGGGGACGGTGCCCGCAGCGGAGCTGGGGCCTGCGATGGCTCTTGCGAGACCAGGAGCGTCCACGCCTCCGGCGTCTCGCCCTTGGGCGTCATGAACCGCGCGTAGATCATGAGCGCCACGTCCTCGACGAGCTCGTCGCACTTCCACCGCGGGGTCGCCGTCTCCTCCCACTGGACCGCGCCCTGATCGTCTCGCGCGACGAGCGCGGCCTCCAGACGTCCAGCGGCGCGCCGCACCGTCACCGAGAGCGACGCGCGCGCTGCGTCCGGGAAGGCATCGTACCGGAACTTCGCGCTTGTCAGCTCCGCGAGGGCGGAGCTTGCGGGGCACTGCGCTCCGGAGGGCGCCGCGTACTCGAGCCGAAACGCAACGCGCGGCGCCGTGGGCGCATCATCGGCCATCGCGGGCGGCGCGAGCATCACCAGGGCAAGCGTCAGCAGGTCTGCATAGGCGCGGCGCATCGATCCTCGGACGAACCCCAGGCTACCAGGAAGCGTGGAAAAAGTGCAAGACGTTCCCTGCTGGTGGGGCTCGACGACAAACCGGCGCCTTCTCGGCGAGGGTTCCCGGCTGTCATCCCGCCCCTGCTCATGCTATCTAAAGTCTGTAGATCCGCCGCTCTCGTCGGGTAGGCTACTTTTCCCGACGTCGTGGACGAGACCCTCCTACAGCGCAAATTAGGCCACATCATCCGAGATCGACGGCTGGCGCTTGGGCTGAGCCAGGAAGAGCTCGCGGATCGGTGCGCGCTGCATCGGACGTACGTGGGGTCCGTCGAGCGTGGCGAGCGCAACATCTCGATCCAGAACATCGTCCGGATCGCGAACGCGCTCGACACTCGGGTCTGGGAGCTGATTCGAGCTGCCGAGGAGGGGCTTCCCATCCCCTGATGGCTCCGGCGCATTGGAATTCTTTAGGTAGCACTCAGGACGAACGCCCGTCAATACGAAGCGAGCGACTCGTCCCTGACACCCCGCGGGTCGTCATGGCGACTTGGGGAGCTAACCCACGTCGAGCAGCTCCGCAGCGTCGTGTGCGACTGCGCAGCGTGTGATGTCGTTCACTTCTTCAGCTTGAAGAGCGCCATCGCGATCTCGCCATCCTTGATCGTCACGGTCCGCGTACGCGCCCCGCACTTGACCACGTGTACGCCTGGGGGAAGCGGCAACCGAAGCGTATCGGCTGTCGTGATGGAAACATCATCGACGGAAAACCTACATGTACCGCCTATGGCCACTGCAACGAGGGTCCCCACCTCCTCGGGAGTGGTCTCGCTGGACGACGGAGGTGGAGGCGCAGGCGGCGGAGGAGGCGGAGGAGGCAGCGTCGCGGCGAGGACCGAGCGGGACGGCCGCGGGGCGGTTCCTGGCAGGGCTGGTCGGGAAGGCGGCGCCACGACCTGCAAAGACGGTCGAGGGGCCTCCGAGGCCAAGACGTCTACGACAGCCGGCTCGTCATGTGCGCACCGTTCGTTCTTGACGGCTGCTGAGGGCTCTGACGGTGCGGAGGGTGATTGCCACGAGGTGATTCCGTAAACCACCACGCCCGTGGTCAGCATGCCGAGCATCGACAGAAGAGGAGTGTGCCAGTGGCTCATGATCGGCGAGGTCTACCACTGCGAGGAGACCTCATTCGTCAGGGAACGAGACATCGTTTGTCAGAGAACGCCGGACGAAGCTAGCTGCGTTCGGGACGCTGAGATATCAGCTTGGCCGCAATGCCCAGCAACCCGATCCCCAAGGTGCAATCCTCTCCGGCTTGGACCAGTCGAAGCGCCACCACTACCTCCGCATGGTGATGCCGAAGAAGGCGAGCGCCAGAACGCCCCAAAGCGTTTGACCGACGAGCCCCGTGCGCTCCCCGCTGGCCAGCGCGTGGAACTCGACGTCGTCACCATAGAAAAATCGCAGGATGGTCCGGTGATCGTATCCCTGCGAAGCCAGCCAGTGCGCGCAATGCTGGCCAAGACAGCCGCGGTTCCCTGGATGCGACCGAAGCGAAAGGCCGGTGGGGACGACTTCGGATCCTCGTCTGCCGACGTTGTAGGTCACCCAGCGTTCGGTCTTCGTCGGATCGGACCCGAGTGACCCGTCCGGCTTCCAGTAGGCGCCAGCGACATGGTTCGCGAGGATCATGCGCCCCTGGTATCGGAGCACGATCCCCCGCGTCACGGAGGCGGCAACCACGCATTCTTCGCTCGCCCCTCGTGCGAACACCTGAAACTGCTCCCCGCTCGGGATCGCCGTCGTCCGCCCCAGCGTCGGCCGATCCCGCATCGCCCGGAGCACGAACGTCCGCGCCGCGATGGCAAGCGCGGCCTTCGCCTCCGGATGCGCGTACGGATGCTCGCCCGCAACCACCCGCGGCACGTACTCGCGCTCGAGCGAGAGCCATCCCGCAGACGTGAAAACACGCTCCGGAGCTTCGGAAGGCTCCTCTCCGATCACCATGGTCACCCCCGCAATCCGTGCTGCACCACGAAGATCCCGCACTCCGTCACGGGCGAGTTTCCCGGATGCAGCCAAACCCGCGCCGTCGCCCGTCCCGCGTCGCTCGAAAAACGGAACGTCCAACGTTCCACCGGGCTCGGGTACTTGGCCATGGCGACCACTTGCCGCTTCTGGATCAGCGGCCCGACGGTCACCGTGGGCAGCGTGGCAAGCAATGCCTCCTTGCCGAACACCGGATCCAGAAGCGTGAGCGTGGCGGAGACCCGCCACTGCGGGGGAGGCTCGTCCCCCATCAGCGGCGGCTGCTCGATGATCACGACGCAATGTGTCGACGGGCCGAACTGCGGATCCGATTCGACGACGTTATGCTTCGACTCGCTATTGATCTCCGCCACGCTCATGGCATCCCCCCTTCAGGTCTTCACGCCGGACTGCTGCTGATGGTGCTGGAACGCGATTCCGTTGAGGGAGAGCTGCACGTAGAGCCCCACCTCGAGCGGACGCATGACCACACCTCCGAGTTCGATCGGCTTGATCGGGAAGACGATGTCCTCCGGGACGTGGATCACCGCGTTGAATGCGCCATGCTCGTTCCGCTCGGGGTTGTCCGTGAACACGTAGCCATCGGGCACCGGCAAGACCGCTGCGCCGCCCGACGTCCGCGAGAGCGTCTTCACCTTGGTATCCGGCACGTTGCGCAGGTGATCGATGAGCAGCTTGCGGGACAATTCACTCGCGCCGCTTTGCGACTTGTCCCAGTGGAAATAGATGACCGCGGAGCGACGCAGCGCCCGGTACAGGAGGTTCTCCCCGCTGTAATCGTGAAAGATTTCCTTGGGCAAGAACGTGCCCGCGTCGTCCCACAACCACGCCTGCCCCGTGAGCACGCTCTTCGCTTCGCCGATACCCGCGAGCTTGTCGATCTCGGCGCCATCGTACCGGACCCGGAGCCCCGCTTCCTGCATCGTAATCGATTGGATCAGGAACTCCGTCTCACTGTACGTGACCTTCGACGGACGCTGGAGATTCGTCCAGTTCGTCGTCACCGTGGCGCTGTTGCCGAGGAGCGTGAACGATTCCCCCACCGCCACATTGAAGAGCGGATATTCCCCCTTCGGGATGTGGAGCCATGCGGCTTTCTCGTTGCCCAGGCACTTGCATCGAATCTCGGCAACGGAGTAGAAATGGCCCTCCTGGCGCATCACGAACTGCGAACCGCGGGACGCCCACTTGTTGAAGAGTTGCCGCGCGCCATTGTTCGGCGGCACGAAGGTCGGGGGCAGCTTCGGGCGCGGCTTCGGCTTCTGCGCCTGCACCTTCTTCTGCACCTTCTTCACCCCGATACGCTGCCCGCGGGCGCGGGAGCGCCGCTGGAGCTGGCGCAGCTCTTCGAGGGAGACCGTCTTCTTCCCACGCTTGCGGAGCGCGCGAATGTCGCCCGTGTCTTCCTCCTCGGCCTCGAGCTCGAGGGCGGCGGTGTCGTCGTCGTCGTTGTCCTCGTCGTCGGGGCCGGCGGTCTCGTCGTCGTCGAGCTCCTCGAAGGGCGAAGCCGTCTCGCCCTCCTCGTCGGATTCCCTCAAAATGTCGAGGGCTGTCATATTGCTGCTCGTGTTATTGCTCATGATCTGGTTCCTTCCCCTGAAACTGGTCCTCGGAATGTGTCTACGCGTTCGCAACGACGCGACGCACGATGTTGGGCAATCGCAGGAACCGGCCATCCGGGGCCTGATACCAGAACCCCGTCGTTTGCCCCTGCAATGCACCAAACGGCGCGGCGGTATCGTTGCCCGCCGGGGCCGGCGCCTGCTGCGCCGCCTGTGCGGCCTTCTGCTGCGCCATGTACGAGAGCGCGAACATGGCCCCGCCCACCGCGATCACCGCGTTCGCGTGCGCATTGCGCCGCTTGCGCAGCATGTATCCGATCGCGACCAGCGCGACCGGCATGAGCCACCAGTGGTCCTTGACCTCCTTGCTGTTCCGGATGTCGTCCAGATTCGCGAGGAGAGCGACCACCGCACCGGCCCCCGCGGTGTAGAGGAACCCGGTCCCCACGTCGCGAGCCCAATGCCTGTTATTGCCCCGGCGTCGAAACCGGGCGCGCGGAACCGCCACGAGAGAGCGGTCGACGCGGACTCTTTCTTCTGCCATGCTTCACGGTCTCCTTTCGGGCTGCCTGTTGAGAAGTACGAATGCAGCAAATACGATGATTGCCATGGGTAGAAAGCTGGTCGTGGCCCTGACCAATTCGGTCGCGCCATCAAAAGGCGACGGGAGCGGCGTCCGTCGAAGCGTCGCGATCTGTCGCTGAACATCCTCCAGGGTGCGGAGCATCGACTTCTCCGCCTCGTCGAACGGCAGCTCGCGGCCGACGATGCGCTCGCGCTCGACGTGTATCGATAAGACTTCCATTGCGCGCGCCTGCGCAGCGAGGAGGCGCTTCGTAACCTCGTCGTCGAAGTTCACAGCGTGGATCGCCTGCGCAGCGAGACTGCCGAGATATGCCGCAGCGATCGCGACGGCGCCGACGAGCAATACCGTCAGAACGTGGACGATGCCTGTCTCGATCGTCCCGGTCGCCGGCTCTCCCTCTTCGGTGACGATGTCGGACCCCGGCCGGAGATTCCCGGGGGCGAGAAGGAGAAGTGTGCGCGCAATTGCCGAGCCCGCGGCGTTACGCTCTGGTGTGCTGTAGAGATGCGGACCCAATTGTCCCAGCGGCGTAGGCCGCCACGAGACCGGCGCAATCCGCAGGGACATGACGACGAATGCCCGGAATTGACGCGCACGCTGCTTCTTGCCGAGCGCCATCCACGCGCCCTGCTTGGCGGTTTCAAGAGCCGCAGCGCCCGCGCTGGCGAGGTCGCGATCCTGGTGCGACCATCGGAACAGGCGCGGGGAGCTGGGGGGCGGTGCCGGAGGGGCTGGGGCGGGCGGCTCCTCTCGTTGCCACCAGTTCCACCACCAGAATGGTAAATGCTTCGGCATCTTGGGCATGGCGCGGCCCCCCTATCGAAGCGTCACGAGAAAGCGAGGCCCGCAGCGACCACCGCGATCACGGGCAGAAGGCTCCCCTTGTTGTTACCGTCGGCAGTCGACGGGGGAGCGGAGTTGGTTTGCGGGTAGTATTCCCAGCCCGGGGAGCTTCCCCCGCCCTGCTGCTGCCGCAGAACGTTGGCCCGATCCCGCATTGCCTTGGCTGCAAGGGGATAGCCGGATTGCTCGTACGCTTCGGCAACTTCCTCCAATTGATAAGGATTGTTGCAGGCTTCAAGGAAGAGCAGGATGTCCCTCTTGGCAGCTTCGCTGAACGTGTCGTCGAGCTTCGGGGAACCGCCAGCCCCCTCCCAATTCGGGGGCTGCTCGACCTCTTCCGGGGGTTCGGGCGTGGGCTGGGCAGTCGGGGCGGGAATCTCGTGCTTGCCGAGCAACGGCACGTCGACGAATACCGTCCCCGGCTTCGAGCCCGGCGACGCGGGCAGGTCGAAGCTACCCATAGGTGTCACCACGAGGACATGGCCGGGCTTCGTGCTCGCCTGAACACTGACCCCCGGCGGCAGCCCCGCCAAAGGCGCGGCGGGAGGCGGAGGGGGCGGCGGCGGACTCGGCGTGGACTGCTGCTGCGACGCGGCCGGGGCCGGGATCTCGCGCTTGCCGAGCAGCGGCACGTCGACCACCACGGTCCCCGGCTTCGAGCCTGGCGTCGCGGGCAGGTCGAAGCTGCCCATGGGCGTCACCAGAAGGACATGGCCGGGCTTCGAACTCGCCTGGACACTGACCCCCGGCGGCAGCTCTGCGGAAGGCGCTTGTGGCGCGTCGGCGCGAGAAGGAAGAGAAGGAAGCGGTGGCGGACTCGCGGACTCCTGCGTCTGTTGTGTTGTCGTCTGTTCTTCCGTCTTCGTTCCACCGCTGAACACGGTGCCGGACGCGTTGTTTTCCTCGACCAACGCATTGTAGGTTGCCTGATCCAGCTCTCCCGTCGTTGCTAACGGCCGATTGGGCTGTTTCTTGTTCCACCATGTCTGGAACGAGGCGAGCGCCTGCGTCGTCCTCGGCGTGAAACCGCTGACGAGGTCCATCGGATTCCTTCCGAAGTCGGAGGGGTTGCAATCGCCCGGATTCCGCAATGCCCAGCTCGCGAGAAGCGCCTGCGTGTGCGGAACGACAGCAGGGTCGAGCGTCGTCGTCTTTCCCGGAGCGGGCACGCCCGGGGTGGATGGCTGCGCGGGGACGCCATCGACGGCGACCGCGAGCGGGTGATCCGGCCATTCGTTCGGAATGCCGATCTCCTCGCCCGGGTAGAGATACGTCCAGTTGCCGTTCTCGGTGGCCTTGTGCGGATTCGCGGCCCGGAGCTCGGACCACCACTTCGCGCGTGCGGGGAAGGCTCCCAGCTTCGAGGCAATCTTCTGCGGCCAGTCATCTTTCACGACGAGATACTTGCGGGCCGTGGGAAGCACCGCTCCGGTGTCGCCCGCATAATGGAGCCATCCCGGCGGGATGTTCCACACGGGATCGGAATCCGGTTTGCCCGGATTCGCCGCGAGGAGCTCCTGCGTGCGCTCGGTCTGCCCCGTGAGCTTCTTCGTGATCCCGTGCGGCGTTTCGCCGGGGAGCGCGTGGTACGTGCCCCTCGTCGGATCGACGCCCGAGACCTCGCGAGCGCCGCCGCCCCCCGTCAGAGTCCGCAGCAGGCGAGGATCGTGCATGCGCAAGAGGGGCACGGCGCGGATCATCGCCTCGAGCTGTCCGGCGCTCATCGGTGAGGCCGACACGTGCTGCAATGGTCGCGGCCTCG